>NZ_JBEXUD010000037.1:75081-120862 GCF_040614215.1 Dactylosporangium sp. NPDC006015 | reverse complement strand
CCTCGGACACGACAACAAAGCCATGTCACGGGGTCAATCAATTGGCACTGGCTTAACAAGCACCCTGTTGAGTTCTCAAACAACCAACACACACCTTGAAACCGCCTCTTTGTTGAGGCGCTCTCTCGGGGCCTTCGTAACTGTAGAGCGTCTCGGTCGATTTCGCCAAATCGCGATTCCCAGGGGATTCGCTAGCATCGCCCGATCACACCCGCGCTGACGCACACCGAAAGGTGAGTGAAATTGCGGATGGCCTCGCACACCGGCCGATGATCGCGTTGCGACACATCCGCCCGGCTCGTGCTGGCTGTGCAAACTTACTCTCCCCCGCCAGCCCTGTCAACATCCACCCAGGACCCTGCGCATCGCAGGCACAATTTCCGCAGGTGAGAACCGGGTTGCGGCGAGCGCCTCGGCCCTCGCGACGGTCTCACCGAGCGCGGCGGCGGGCGCCGAACGGACCACCGCGAGCAGCCACGCCTCCAGCAGCGTCCCGTCCGAGGGAAGTTCCAGCTCAGGTGGCGGGACCGGAGCAACCGGGGAGGTCAGGGGCTCGCCCGCGGACGCGTACAGGCCGGGCATGACGCCGACCCGGAACGGATGCACGCACGTCGGCACCCCTGTGTCGGCCGTCACCCGATAGCCGAGGGAAGCCGAGAACGGGACGGTGGGCGACGGCCGCGCGGCGACGTCGAAGGCACCCAGCGGCAGGCGCTGCCCCGGACATGCGACGCACGTCTCGTCCCGGAGCTCCTCAGGGGTGAGCATCGGAGAAGCGCCGGGGGTCGAAGAGGCCGAGTGGATGCCGGGTCGCGCCGGTGAGCGCCAGGTCCGCCAGGATCTCGCCCACCACGGGGACGAACTTGAACCCGTGGCCTGAGAAGCCGCACGCGACGGTCACGTTCGCGTGCCCGGGATGCCGCCCGATGACGAAGTGCGCGTCCAGGGTGTTGGTGTACATGCAGGTCTTGCCGCGCAGGTAGGTGCCGGCGACACCGGGCACCCGGTCGGCGAGGTGCGCGGCGACGGCTGCGATCTCGTCGGGGCGGATCGACCGGTCGATCGTCTCGGGCGTGGTCACCTCGCCGCCGCGGAAGAACGCGACCTTCACCCCGCCGGAGGGGCCGTCCAGCGCCGGGAAGCCGTAGACCTGCGTTTCCGGCGGCCCCTCCCAGATGAAGATCGGCTGGCGGTCCGGCAGGTACGCCGAGACCCCGCCGACGGGCTGGAAGAAGAACTGCACCTGCCGCTCCACGGAGAACGGGATGCCCAGATCCGCGAGCAGCGAGGGCGCCCACGGCCCCGGACAGATCACCAGGGCTCCGGCCGAGTAGGTGCCGCGAGCCGTCCGCACCTGCACCGCGGAGGACGATGACGTCCACTCGGTGACCGGCTCCTCGAAGCGCAGCGATGCGCCCAGCGCCGAGGCCCGGTCGAGGTTGGCGCGGACCGTCTCCTCGGGGCGGACGAGTCCCGCCTTCCGCTCGTACAGGCCGACCTCGTGCGGCTGAGGTCGCAGGTTGGGGAACCGCCGGCGGATCTCGGCCGCGTCGAGCATCTCGTGCGGCAGCCCCCACTGCTCCGAGCTGCGCCGGCTGCCGGCGACCGTGAGGCTGTCGGGCGAGCCGATCATGATACCGCCGCACAGGTCCATCAGGTCCCGCCCGGAGTCCCGCTCGAGCGCCGCCCACAGCTCGTACGAGCGCAGCAGCAGCGGCACGTAGGCCGGGTCCTCGAAGTAGGTCTGCCGGGTGATCCGGGACCCGCCGTGGCTGGCGCCCTGGTCGTGGGCGGGCCCGAAGCGCTCCAGGCCGAGGACGCGCCGGCCGCGGGCGGCGAGATGGTGCGCCGCGGCGCTGCCCATCCCGCCGAGCCCGATCACGATGACGTCATAGGTCTCCACTGGTCGTCGAGACTACCGGCTGTAGAACTCCACGATGAGCTGCTCGTCACACAGGACGGGCACCTCCCGGCGCAGCGGCAGGCGGATCAGCGTCGCGGTCAGCCCGGAGATGTCGACACTGAGGTACGGCGCCGTCCGCTCGCCCACGTGCGCGCCCGCGGCGGCCACCACGAACGGCGTCTTCTGCCGGCTCCGCTCGGCCACCTGGATGACGTCACCGGGGCGCAGCCGCGCGGACGGGCGGTCGACCCGGCGGCCGTTCACGGTGAGGTGCTGGTGGGTGACGACCTGACGGGCCTGGTAGATCGTGCGGGCGAAGCCGGCCCGCAGGACCAGCGCGTCGAGGCGGGTCTCCAGGTCGACGATCAGCTCCTCGCCGGTCTTGCCGGGCCGGCCGGCCGCCCGTTCGAAGGCGTGCCGCAGCTGGCTCTCCCGCAGGTTGTACTGCGCCTTCAGCCGCTGCTTCTCCAGCAGCCGGACCTTGTAGTCGCTGTGCTTCGGGCGGCTGCGTCCGTGCTGGCCGGGCGGGAACGGGCGACGCTCGAAGTACTTGACGCACTTGGGGGTCAGCGGCATACCGAGCGCCCGGGACAGACGGACCTTCGGCCGAGACTGGTTCATTTGCAACCTCTCTACTAAGGTAAGCCTAACCTTAGGAGGTCTCCTTGCCCGGGATCAAGCTCCCCACCGCCGCGGAACGGCTCCGCACGCTGCTGGCCGCCGCGTCATCCCTGACGCTGCACGTCCCCGGTCACCGCTGCGACCTCATCGGCCGCCATCACGTCGACGAGACCGGCCGGGTGATCGTGGAGCTGCCCGCCGGCAGCCACGTCGCCCTGCTCGTCGAGGCCGAGCGTGACGTCGCCGCGGTGATCGAGATCACCGACGTGGCACCGACGCCCGTCAAGGGAAGGGTGCGGTCCAGGGCCGTCTATCAAGGGTGGCTCCAGCACGACGGAGACCTGCGGGCCGTGCTGGAGCTCGTTGAGGCGACCCTCGCCGATCCGCTCCTCGGCGAGGTCCGGGTCGACGCCGGCGAGTTCGCCGCCGCACGCCCCGACCCCCTCGCGACGGATGAGGCGGACCTGCTGTGCCACCTGACCGGCGCGCACCCGGAGGCGATCGAGCACCTGTCGCGGCTGATCCCGCCGCACCACCTGCACGGCGTGCGCCGCATCGTGCCCATCCGGATGGACCGCTTCGGCGTGGTGCTCCGGCTGGAGTTCGCCGCCCGCCACCGCGACGTGCAGCTGCCGTTCAGCGCGCCGCTGCGCACCGCCGAGGAGGCCGCGCCGCGCATGCACGAGCTGCTCGCCCGGGCCCGCTGCTGCCAGCGCAACCACTCCGGACACTGAGGCACTACCATCTATAGATTTATATCTCTGGATGGAGGCCCAAACCCATGCGCCGAATCCTGCTCAGCACCCTGGCGGCCGCGGCGATCCTGCTGCCGTCCCCGGAAGCATCGGCCGCGCCCGTCACCAGCTGGACCAGCACCCCGGGCACGGCGTGGTGGACCGACGCGACGCTCACGGTCAGCATCGACGACTCGGTCCGCCCGTCCGTCGCGGCCGCGCTGACCAGGGCCGTCACGCTCAAGGGCGGCACGGTCCTGCGTGAGCCGGGCACGTTGCGGCCGCACATCGCCGGCGGCGACTGGTTCAACACGACGAGCGGTCGTTGCCTGCTCGGCTTCAACGCCAAGGCCGGCGCGACGTACTACTTCCTGGCGTCGGCGCACTGCGTCCCGGCGGTCGGCGCGACCGTCTACGCCGGCACCGGGACCGGCACGGTCCTCGGCGTCGTCGCGGCCCGGGACCCGAGCTACGACTACGCGCTCGTGCGGTACACCAACACCACCATCGCCAAGCCCAGCGCGGTGAACCTGTTCGCGGGCGGCCTGCAGCCGATCACCTCGTTCGGCTCCGGCACGGTGGGCCAGGCCGTGCGCCGCACCGGACCGAACGGGGTCCGCACCGGCACGATCACCTCGCTGAACGTGACCATCAACTACGCCGGCGGCACGCTGTACAACATGATCCGCACCACGGTGTGCAGCGAACCCGGCGAGAGCGGTGGCCCCCTCTTCGCCGGATCCGTGGGCATCGGCATGAACTGGGGCGGCAGCGGCAACTGCGCGACGGGCGGCACGAGCTACTACTCCTCGGCCCGGCGCGCGGCGACGACATACGGCGTTGCCCCTTACTAAAGTCCCGACCCCGTGCCACGTTTGAGCGGAAGGATTTCGATCTACGAATAGGGGAAGCGGATGCGGCTCGGCGTCCAGTTACCAACCTCCGGCGCCCTCGCGGGGCCCGCGAACATCGCGCGGGTCGCGAAGGAGGCCGAACGCCTCGGGTACGACTCGGTGTGGACCTACGAGCGGCTGCTGCGGCCGATGGCGGAGATCTCGATGTTCGGCGCACCGCCGGCGCGCATCCCCGAGACCTACCGGCTGACCTACGAGCCCCTGGAGACGCTGAGCTACGTCGCCGGGATGACCGAGACCGTCAAGCTCGGCACCAGCGTGATCGACGCGCTGCTGCACCCGCCGATCGTCCTCGCCCGCCGCTTCGCCACGCTCGACCAGCTCAGCGGCGGGCGGGTGATCGCCGGCCTCGGTCAGGGCTGGATGCCTCAGGAGTTCGAGGCGGCCAATGTACCGATGAAGCGCATGGGCGCCGGGATGGACGAGGTCGTCGCGGCGATGCGGGCCTGCTGGGGGCCCGACCCGGCGGAGTACCAGGGCCGCTTCTACAAGATCGAGGCCTCGGAGGTGAACCCGAAGCCGGTGCAGCAGCCGATCCCGGTCCTGTTCGGCTCCACCACCCCGGCCGGGATCGCGCGGGCCGCCCGGATCGCCGACGGCTTCAACCCGATCGCGTTCTCGCCGGAGCAGCTGACCGAGACGGTCGCCACGTTCCGCCGGCTCGCCACCGAGGCCGGCCGGGACGCCGCCGCGCTCACCGTCGTCGCCCGCGCCAACGTGCCGCTGACCGACGACCCGATCGGTGAAGGCAGGCCGTTCCTCGGCGGCTCACCCGAGCAGGTCGCCGAGGACGTCGCCCGCCTCGAGGGCAGCGGCGTCGACGAGATCCTCGTCGCCAGCATCCGGCAGACGGACATCGACCTTGAGCTCCGCCTCCTCGACCGGCTCCGGAAGGCGGTCGACAGCTCCGCCTGATGCCAGTCCTTGCTTTCGCGTGTAAGAATTCTCTTACAGGTGTCGAGCAAGGATGAGAGGTGGCGTCGTGAAGGCGTTGGTCCAGGACGCGTACGGGCTCCCGCGGGACGTCCTGCGGCTGCGGGAGGCCGACCCGCCGGAGCCGGGCCCGCGGCAGGTGCTCGTGCGGGTCGCGGCCGCGTCGGTCAACCCGGCCGACGTGTTCCTCAGCACCGGCAGGCCGTGGCTGGTGCGGCTCGGCGCCGGGCTGCGCCGGCCGCGGCGCACCATCCCCGGCGGTGACGTCGCGGGGGTGGTCGAGGCGGCCGGGGCGGAGGTGACCCGCTTCCGCCCCGGCGACGCCGTCTTCGGCCGGTGCGTGGGCGCCTTCGCCGAGCTGGCCGTCGCTGCCGAGGACGACGTGGCCGCGAAGCCGGCGGCGATGTCGTTCGAGGCGGCGGCCGCGGTACCCCTCGCGGGCACGACGGCACTGCAGGCGCTCCGCGACGTCGCCCGGGTGCGGCCCGGGCAGCGGGTCCTGGTCGTCGGCGCGGGCGGTGGGATCGGCGGGTTCGCCGTCCAGCTCGCCAGGCACTTCGGCGCCGAGGTCACCGGGGTCTGCGGCACCGCGAGCGTGGACCGCGTCCGGTCGCTGGGGGCCGGCCGCGTCATCGACCACACGCGCGAGGACTTCACGGCCGGCGACGACCGCTACGACGTCATCCTCGACAACGTCGCGGCCCGGCCGCTGTCGCGGGTCCGGCGGGTCCTCGCACCGGCGGGCGTGCTGATCCCCAACAGCGGCCGCGGGCGGCTCGCCGGCCTGGACCGGATCGTCGCCGCCCGGCTCACCGGCCTCGTCGTCCGGCAGCGCATGGCGACGTTCATCGCCCGGGACAGCCGCGACGACCTGGTCACGCTCGCCGGGCTCGTCGAGGCGGGCGCGCTCGTGCCACCCGTCGGCGCCACTTACCCCCTGGCGGCCGCGGCCGACGCCCTCGCCGAGGTCGCCGCCGGCCACGCCCGCGGGAAGCTGATCGTCAGTGCCCTGAGGGGCAGCGTTCCGTGAAGGTCAGCGCTCCAGGACGGGGACGAGGCGCCCCGGCGGCGTCGCGCGGCGGCTCCACTCCCTCGGGTAGCCGACCGAGACCTCCTGGTGCCGCACCCCGTCCTGCCAGGTGGTGCGGGGGATGTGGAGATGGCCGTACACGACCTCCCGCGCCCTGAACCGGGTCGGCCACTCCGCGGTGAGGTCGGTGCCGCACCACAGCGCGAACTCCGGGTAGCGCAGCACGTCCGTGGGGTGCCGCACGAGCGGGAAGTGGTTGACCAGCACGGTCGGCAGCTCGGCGGCGGCGGCCTCCAGGCGCGGCTCGGTCTGCTCGACCCTGGCGCGGCACCAGGCGTCGCGGCCGCTGTACGGGTCGAAGTGCAGCAGCACCTCGTCGGTGCCGACGATGCCCGCGGCCTGCGCGGTCGCCATGGCCTCCTCGGTGCTCGACGTGCCCGCGGGCCACCACGAGTAGTCGTAGAGCACGAACAGCGGTGCCACGATCACTGGCCCGCCCTCGCCGTCCCACACCGGATACGGGTCCTCGGGCGTGACGACCCCGAGGTTGCGGGCCATCGCCACCAGCCGCTGGTAGCGCTCCTCGCCGCGCGACTGGTCCGGGTCGTCGCGGGTCGTCCACAGCTCGTGGTTGCCCGGCACCCAGATCACGTTGGCGAAGCGCTCCCGCAGCGTCCGGAGCACCCACCGGACATCGGCGACCTTCTCCCCCACGTCGCCGGCCACGATCAGCCAGTCGCCGTCGTCCGTCGGCTTCAGCTGCTCGACGATCTCCCTGTTCTCCTGATACGACACATGCAGATCACTGATCGCCAGCAGTCGTCCGGTCACGATTGGACCTTAGCCGCTGGCATCGCCCGGTGACGATCTCGTGCGTGCGGGACACGACGCGGGGCCCGCACCGGTGCGGGCCCCGCGGGTGGTCGACGACCGGTCAGCCCACGGTCGGGATCGGCACCACGGTGTCCGTCGGGACGGGCACCACATCGGTCGGCACAGGCACCACGGTGTCGGTCGGGACGGGCACCACGGTGTCGGTCGGCACGGGCACCACGGTGTCCGTCGGGATGGGCACCGGGACGCTGGCGCACGACGGCGTCGAGCCGGGCACCGGGGTCGCGCCGGTGGTGTCCCCCGGCGACGGCGTCGCGCTGGTGTCACCGGGCAGCGGGGTCGAGTTGATCCCCGGCAGCCCCGTCGAGGTGTCGCCGGGCAGCGGCCACGGGTTGGTGCCGGGCTGCACCGACGTGGTGTCGGCGGGCAGCGGCACCGTGCCGGCGGCACCACCGGTCGGCACCGTGCCGTCGCCGGGCGTCGGCATCCCGGTGTCGCCGGGCAGCGGCACCGTGGTGTCGCCCGGCGTCGCGATCGGCGTCGACCCGTCCATCCCGGGCGGGATGATGATCGGCGCGCCGGTGTCGGACGGCGCCGTGGTGGGTCCGCCGGGCAGGTTCGGGTCGGGCGTCGCGCCCAGGCCGCCGGGCGTCGTCCCCGGGTAGACCGGTGGCAGGCCCGGGTCGACGGTGCCGCCGGGCGTCGGGGTGCCGAACGTGCCGGCGCCCGGGCTCGTGGCACACGGATCCGGGACCGTGAACGGGCCCCCGTTCGGGTCGGTGGTCATGGATGGGTCCGGCGGCTGCGCGATGCTTGGGTCGGTCCACGGCGGCATGGTCTCCGCGACCCGCGCCATGCCGTCGCCCGTCGCTTCGTGCGCGCCCGCCGTCTGTACGATCCCGCCGGTCAGCGCGACGAGGAACCCCGCCGCTCCGACCACGACCGGAATCCGGAGCCGGCCGCCTTTCGGGCGCTGTCGTGTCTGAGACATCTCGTAGAAACCCCCGTTGGTCTCGCTCGATTGCCCTTCACCCTACGTAGTTGGCCAACTACGGATCGCTGAAACGCGGGATCTTTGTCGTATCTCGCGACGCGCCGTAGCGCCACGCCGGCGAAGAGCAGCAGGAGGCCGGTGACCAGGGACGAGCCGACCGGTGGTCCCGTGGTGGCGAGCCCGCCGGTCCGGGCCCGGCGCACCGGGGGCGCGGCCGCCGGGCCGGTGCCGGGGCCGCCGGTCACGGGGGCGGTCACCGGTTCGGGCTCCGGTCCCGGCAGCGGCCCGATGTCCGGCGCCGAGCCCGGCAGGTCCGCCCACAGCAGGAGGCTCCGCACCGTCCCGTCGGGAGCGACCCCGCGGGCCAGGAACGCCAGCCGCATCCCCGCGGTCGCCACGACCGCCGTCCCGTCCGTCGTGGCGGTGGGGGTGCCGAGCAGGTCCACCCGCACGTCGTCGGCGGCGCCGCCCGAGGTGTAGGCGGCGAACCGCACCGACGAGTTGGGCGCGAACCCGCCGCCGTCCAGCGTGATCGGGTCGCCCGGCTCCATCACATCGCGGGCGCCGCCGCGGCTGCTGTTCAGCGAGCCCGACGCGATCAGGTCCGTCGCCTGCGCCGGCATCTCCGGAAACGTCGGCGTGGTCCAGACGGCGGCCGGCACGGGCGGGGACTCGCCGCCGTACTCGCCGTGGGCGACGACGGAGACCTGGTAGTCGGCGCCGATCGGCACGAACATGGTGCACCGGTCGGCGGTGCCGTCGAGGGTGGCGCAGCGGCCGTTGCTCGTGGAGGTCGCGGAGTAGTGGCTGATGCCGGAGCCGGCGTCGGCGGGCGGCCGCCACGACACCATGAGCCCGCTGTCGCGGGCCACGGCCGTCACCGCGAGCGGCGCGCCCGGCGCCACACCCGGGTAGACGGCCGTGCTGGGCATGCTCGGCGGCGAGTCGGCCGGTCCGCTGCCCGGGGCGGCGTACGCGACGACGGTGAAGACGTGGGCGCGGCCGTTGGCGAGCCCGGTGATCACGCACGCGGCGCCGGTCGTGGTGCAGGTGAGCCCCCGGGCACGGCGGTGACGGTGAACCACGCGGCTGCCGCGCCGGTCGTGGCCGGCACCCAGCTCACGGTCGCCCGCCGGTCCACGGGCCCGCCGGACAGGATCGGGCCGAGCCAGCTGACCTGCGCGGAGTTGGGCAGCGCCACGACACCCACGCCGGGCGGCGGGCCGGGCGGGCCGAGCACTGTCAGCGCCGACAGGACGCTCGCCGGCGAGGTGCCGGCGCCGTTGATCGCGGTCGCGACGACGTTGAACGTGTAGCCGCCGCCCGCGGTCAGGCCGGTGACGGTGCAGCTGAGGCCGGTGGTGGTACAGGTCGCGCCGCCGGGGTAGGCGGTCACGGTGTAGCCGGCGATCCCGGCGCCCGGGTTGGCGGGCGCGGTCCACGACACGGTCGCCTGCCGCGCGCCGGCGGTCACGTTGATGCCGACCGGCTGGCTGGGCGGGTTCAGCGGATCGGTGACGGTGGCGGTGACCGGGCTCGACGCGACGGAGGTGCCGCCGAGCCCGGTGGCGGTGACGGTCACCGACCACGTGCCGGCGGGGACGGTCGGCATGGTGCAGTCGAGCAGCGCGGAGGTGCAGGTCCTGGTCAGGGCGCTGCTGGTCGCGGTCGCGGTGTAGCCGGTCGCGCCGCCCGATCCGAGCCAGCTGACGACGATGGTGTTCACGCCGCCGACCGCACCCACGCCGGTCGGGGCCGAGGGGGCCGCCTGGATGCCGGCGATGCCGTCGCCGGCGGACGGTTTGGCGGACGCCTTCACTGAGTCCTTCGCAGAGACGGACGCCGTGGGGGCGGGTGGCGCGCGCGAGCCGCTCGGCCTGACGGGGATCGACGAGGGTGGCACGCCTGCCGGCGTCGGCGGGGTCGTGGTCGCGACCGGGTGGGAGGCGGCCGCCCTGGCGGGGGCGGTCCGCGCCGCGGGCACGGCGCTGGTGGCGGGCGCGGACCGGCCCGACGGCGAGGGCCGCTGGGCCTCCTGCGCCCGGACGGGGGTCTTGCGCGGGATCCTCTTCGCGGGCGCCGGCGACGACCCGGCGGGCCCCGCGGGAGCACCGCCGGGAGCACCGCCGGCGGCGGCCGCCGGTCGCTGAGGTAAGGCTTCTCCGGTGGGCTGGGGCGCCTCGGCGGCGCCGGCCCGATACGCGAACGCGAGAACGGCCAGGCCGACGCCCGCGGCGACGCTCACGCCCAACATCACCAGTCGCGACACCTCGCGACCCCCGCAAGCAGGCAATGTGCACCTCCTCGAAGATCCACTTCGAGAATCGCCCACAAATCGTTGGTGTGCCTTGCGAATTCGTGACGTCTGATCTTTCGCCACCCGGGTCGCGCCGCCCGCTTTCGGGGTGAAGACGGTGCCCTCGTGAAAAGAATGTGCCAACGATGACAGCGCCGTTGACCAGCACCTACTGATGCTCATAGGTTTCACATCCTTGGATGGATGGAGGCACTATGAGGTTGAACAGAGGCGGGCGGGTGCTCGCCGCGGTCGCGACGCTGGTGGGGGCCGCGGCGGCTCCCCTGGTGGCGACCCCGCCGGCACTCGCGGTCACCAACCCGGCGAGTTATGTCAACACGCTCGTCGGCACCAACGGCGGCGAGACGTTCCCGGGCGCCGACACGCCCTACGGGATGGTGCAGTGGAGCCCGGAGAACACCGCCGGCAACCAGACCCGGACCGTGCGGCCCGGCGGCTACGGGTACAACGCCACCCGCGTCCGCGGGTTCAGCCTGACCCACATGTCCGGCACCGGCTGCGCCGGCGGCTCGGGTGACATCCCCTTCATGCCCTACGTCGGCGCCGTGAACTCGTCGCCGACGGCGGACACGACCGACGCCAAGTACGCGAGCAACTTCTCCCACGCCGACGAGACCGCCACCGCCGGCTACTACCGGGTGGGGCTCAGCTCCGGCGTCAACACCGAGCTGACCGCGACCACCCGCACCGGGTCGGGGCGCTTCACGTACCCCACCGGCAGCACCGCCTCGATGCTCATCCGCACGTCGAACTCCGAGGTCGGCAGCAGCGCCGCGACGGTGAACATCGACGCCGCCAACCGCACCATCAGCGGCTCGGTGACCAGCGGCAACTTCTGCGGCTACATCAACGCCGTCGGCCGGCGCAGCTACTACACGCTGCACTTCACGGCGGTCTTCGACAAGCCGTTCGCGAGCGTCGGCACCTGGCAGGACGGCACGCTGCGGGCCGGCACGACCAGCGCCTCCGGCGGCACGACCTACGGCACCGACGGCTGGCCGGTCGCCGGCCGGGGCTCCGGTGGCTACGTCACGTTCGACCTCAGCCAGGGCACGGCCGTCGGCGTGCGGGTCGGCATCTCGTACGTGAGCCAGGCCAACGCGCAGGCGAACCTCGCCGCCGAGAACCCGGCCGGCACCACCTTCGACACGGTGCGCCAGCGGGCCACCGACGCGTGGAACACCGAGCTCGGCCGCATCGACGTCACCGGTGGCACCACCGCCCAGCTGCAGACGTTCTACACCGCGCTCTACCACGCGCTGCTGCACCCGAACGTCTTCAGCGACACCAACGGCCAGTACGTCGGCATGGACCAGCAGGTGCACTCGGCGGCGAGCGGCCACGCGCAGTACGCGAACTTCTCCGGCTGGGACGTCTACCGCGGGCAGGTGCAGCTGATCACGCTGCTGCGTCCCGACGTCGGCGCCGACATCGCCCAGTCGCTGCTCAACCAGGCCACCCAGAACGGCGGCGTCTGGGACCGGTGGACACACAACCAGGGCGGCACCCACGTGATGACCGGCGACCCGGCGCACGCGGCCGTGCCGAGCATCTACGCGTTCGGCGGCACCGGCTTCGACGCGACCGGCGCGCTCAACTCCATGGTGCACGCCGCGACCACCGTCACCGCGGCGGACCTCAGCCGGGACGGCTGGAACGTCATGGTCGTCGGCGAGCGCCCCTCGCTGGACAAGTGGCTGTCCATCAACTACATCCCCGCCAACGGCAACGCCTGGGGCGGCGCCGGCGAGACCCTCGAGGACTCGGTCGCCGACTTCGGCGTGTCGCAGCTCGCCCAGCGGCTCGGCAGCACCACCACCGCTTCGCAGTTCCTGGCCCGCTCGCAGTACTGGAAGAACGTCTACAACCCCGGCAACGGCGGCTACATCCAGGACCGTAACGAGAACGGCACCTGGCCGTCCTTCAGTCCCGGCAGCTCCAACGGCTTCGCCGAGGGCAGCGCCGCGCAGTACACCTGGATGATCCCGCACAACGTCCGCGGCCTCTTCGACAAGATGGGCGGCAACGCCACCGCCGTCAGCCGGCTGGACAGCTTCTTCCACAACAGCGACGGCAGCTGGGCCCTGACCGGCGCCGGCGGCACCAAGTCCGAGATGGACAACGAGCCGTCGATCGGGGTGCCGTGGCTCTACAACTTCGCCGGCCGCGCGGACAAGGCGCAGCAGACGATCCGCCAGGTGCTCAACGCCCTGTGGACGCCGACCCCGTCCGGCATCCCCGGCCAGGACGACCTCGGCGCGATGTCCGCCTGGTACGTGTGGTCCGCCATGGGCATGCACCCGCTGACCCCCGGCCGCGCCGAGCTGCTCCTGTCCGCGCCGCTCTTCCCGGGCGTCACGGTCAAGCGCGGCAACGGCAAGACGATCACCATCACCGCACCCGGCGCCGCCACGTACGTGCAGAGCCTCACCGTCAACGGCACCGCCTCCACCCGGGCGTGGCTGCCGGAGTCCTTCGTCGCCAACGGCGGGACACTGGCGTTCACGGTCGGCACCACCGCCAACCCGTCGTGGGGCAGCGCTGTTGCTGACGCCCCGCCGTCGTTCGACACCACGGTCACGCCGCCTGCCACGAACCTGGCGCTGAACCGGCCCGCCACCGGCTCCGCCGCCTGCAACACCAACGAGGGCCCCGCCAAGGCCGTCAACGGCAGCGTCTCGGGCGGCACCAGCGACAAGTTCTGCTCGACCGCGGCGACGAAGTACCTCCAGGTCGACCTCGGCAGCGCCAAGGCGCTCACCTCGGTGACGGTCCGCCACGCCGGCGCCGGCGGCGAGAGCGCCACCTGGAACACCCGCGACTTCGACGTGCAGGTCTCCTCGGACGGGACCACGTGGACCACGGTCTCCCAGGTCCGCGGCAACACGGCAAGCGTCTCCACGCACCCCTTCACGGCGACCGCCCGCTACGTGAAGCTCAACATCATCACCGCCGAGCAGGGCTCCGGCGGCGCGACCCGCATCTACGAGTTCGAGGTGTACTGACAGCTCACCGGCCGGCCTCGCGCAACCGCGCGGGGCCGGCCGCCCGTCGCCGCTGCGAGACGAAGAGCCACGCACTCGCCTCGCCCGCTCCACGTTTGTCCCAATGCCGGACAGGAAAGTCCCGTTCAGCTACGTAGGCGTCCTGCGTTGGTGCGCCTCGAGCGTGGCTCGCTTGATGAAGATACGGTAACTGTCACTCCGGCGATCCGCATTCTGCATGGGGTCGACCCTGAATTCATCGTCCGCAATGTCCGAAATTTGAACTCCGAAATCATTGAGCAGGCGCAGTGCAGCCTCATTCTTGACGTCGGTGAGTACGTCACCACGGGCGAGCAGGAGCCATTCGCCACCATTGTCCATGCGCGGACGCCACCCTTCTCCGATTTTAGGCACACCGCACTAGCGACGCCGCCGCATGGAATGTCTCATGATATCCAGCGCCCACTGCTCGGCCCCTGCATGGTCGGCCGGGGCCTCAAAAACGGCATGGGCCAGCTCGTGACCGATGGTCAATGCGGCTGTACGCGGCGAGCGCAGCGCCATATCCGTGAGGTCAGTGGTCGACCTCCCACCCGGTGTCCGAATCACCCTGTCTGCAAAATTGAAATGGGTCCAGGCGTACCTGTTTGGCTCCCAATACGGGTCATCCCTGGGAATGTATCGCAAGTCCATGCTCTGCGTGCCGATTCCATAAGATTCGGCAGCTGCCCTTGCCTCGTCGACCGTCAGCGGCGGCCCGTCATAGGTGTCCTGCTCGGCAGTGCAGGAGCAGGAAATTCCGTTTGGTGCCTGACCCGAACCACAGTTGTGAACGAGTACCGACGCTTCACCAGCAACCACATAGTACGTGTGGACATCGGCGACGGTGAGGTCGTGCATGATCCGCGTGGCGTTAAGAAGCGTGATGCCGAGGACGACCGCCACCTTGCCGTCAAGCGTGTGGACGCGCTCGCCCGGCAACAGATCCGCTGCGTCCACCCACGTTCCGCGCGTCTCGGACCAGAACGGATGCCGCTGCGTGGTGCTCATGGTCTCGATGCCGTCGTCGACGGCGATGATGACGTCGACCAAGTCGCTGTCCAGGTTGACATGCTTGCGCGTCACCACCCGCGCAGTCGTGTCACCGGTCTCCGGGTCGGTGGCGAGTACCTCGTCACCTGCTTGAACGTCGCCGATGGGTTCAGTGGAACCATCGGCCATGCGGACCGGTGTGTCCGCATCAAAGCTGTGCTTCCGGCATCTGCGGCCGCCCGAAGTGCCGGCATTCGCCGCACCGCCGGCCGCATTACTCGCCTCGTCGGCCACGCCACCCGCGGCGTTGTCGGCCTTCTTGGCGCCGGCGCCGATGTTGGCGGCGAGTTCGTCGGCCTTCTTCCTCGCCGCGGCGATGAGGTCGTCGGTGCGTTTGATGACGTCGTTGGCGATCTTCATCGCCTTTTGCCACGACTGGTAGGCGGAGAACGCCCGTTCCACGCCCTTGACGATCGACTTGAGTGACTTCAGGACGCGGCCGGACGGGAAGAGGCCGATCAGCGCGTTCACGCACGAGCTGACCTTGCCGGATCTGATGCAGTCGACGATGTCGGTGATGCCGAGGAAGTCGAGGAGGAACGCCAGCCCCTGTTCGAGGATGATGTCCATCAGTGACTTCTTCTTGGTGGCCTCGGCCTCGGCGCGCTCGGCCAGTTCCTTCGGCGTGAGACCGGTGCCTTCGGCCGGGGGGTACAGCTTCATCTCGTCGGCGGTCTGGTGGGTCGGGTCGCCCGGGAACGCCTCGCCGGTCGGGTCGGCGTTCACGATCGGGGCGTTGTTGCCGTAGGCGTAGCCGTTGAGCCGCTGCGGGTCCTGCGGGATCGTGAGCGGGTCGACGGAGATGAAGCGGCCCAGGGTCGGGTCGTACTCGCGGGCGCCGAGGTGGGTCAGGCCGGTCGACTGGTCCTTCGTGCCACCGATGAAGCCCTTGTCGCCGGGCCAGCCGACGACGGCCGCGCCGCGGTCCTCGCCGAACGGGGTGGCGCGCCGCTTCTGGAAGGTGCCGGTCGACGCGTCCATCGCCAGGGTGGCGGTGCCGTGCGGGTCCGATGCCAGGTAGGTGAGCTTGTTGTCGTCGGTGCGCACGGCGACGGTCATGCCGCCGTGGCTGTAGTAGCGGGTCGCGGTGTTGACGCCGCTGGTGCTCTTGTGGATCTCCTGGCCGGGCAGGTAGAGCGTGGTGCCCGTGTCGTCGCGGCGGATGAGGCGACTGCCCGCGGCGTCGTTGAGGTACTCGGTGACCTTCGTGCCCTCGGTGACCGTGGCGAGCTTGCCCTCGGAGTTCCACTTGAGGGTCTGCGTGCTGCCGCCGACCACCCGCTGGGTGGTGTTGCCGGAGGCGTCGTACTGGTAGGAGGTGAGGGTGCTGCCGCCGACGGTGGTGCTGCCGAGCTTGTGCCCGGTGCCGTAGACGTAGTGCTTCGTCGGCTCGCCGGGCAGCTCGTGCTTCTGCTCGGTCGTGCGGTTGCCGGTCTTGTCGAAGGTGTAGCTGCTCCAGTACGGCGCCGGACCGCCCAGGTTGGCGGTGGTGCGATTCGCGGTGGTGCAGTCCAGCGTGGCGGGTGTCCACGCCTCGGTCATCCGCCGCAGGTAGTCGTACTGGAAGCACTGGTGGTCCTGCGGCTGGCCGGTGAGGGCCGGCTGGTCCGAGGCCGACGTGACGTTGCCGACCGCGTCGTAGGTGTACTTCGCGTTGTAGGCGGACGCCCCACCGTTCGGCCGGGCCGACGACGTGAGCAGCCGGCGGGTCGCCTCCTCGTAGGTGAACTGCAACAGCATCGAGCGGTTGCCGGCGCCGGTGGCGCCGACGGTCACGCTGAGCGGTTCGGCGAAGGAGTTGTAGGCGCTCGCCTGGACGTAGGAGGAGGCGCCGGCCAGGGAGATCGGCAGACCCCAGGTGTTGTACCCGTAGGTCAGCGTCTCCGCGGCGAGGCTGCCGGCCGCCGGGAGCTTCGTCGTCTTCGGCGAGCCGTCGAAGTTGAAGGTGTGCTCGTACGTATAGGTGCCGGCGAGACCGCCCTCGATCATGGGGATGCCGACCGACGTCTTGACCGGCCGCAGCGCGTGGTCGTACTCGACGACGGAGTTCCGGTACTCGTCGGCGCCGACCCAGCGCGACGACGACGTCAGCAGGCCCTTCTTGAGGGTGTCGTACGTCCAGGTGGCGAGGCGCTTCTCCGGCGTGCTCGTCACGTCCTTGAGCTCGAGCGGGCGGCCGACCGTGTCATAGGTGATGCCGAGGGCGTAGTTCCGCGCGTCGATGGTCTTGACGACCTCGCCGTACTGGTTGTACTCGATCTTCGACGTGCCGCGGTCCGGCTCCCGGGTCTCCTTCGTGCGGTGCAGGTCGTCGTAGAAGTACTCCCACTTGTTGCCTGCGGAGTCCTCGACGACGCTCTGCTGGCCGTCCTTGGCGTAGCTGTACTTCGTCTCGTCGTAGCTGGTCGGGTCCGACGGGGTCGGCACGCCGGTCTTGTACTGCCAGAGCTTCGACACCCGGCCCTGCGGGTCGTAGGTGACCGTCGCGGCGCCCGCGCCGGCCGGCGGCGTCGTGCTGATCTGGTCGCCGTTGTACGTGGTCGTCGTGCGCCACTTCTCGAACAGGCCAGACGAGTTGTGCCCGAACAGGATCTCGGCGGTGACGCGGCTGGCGCCGTCGTAGGTGGTCTGGATCTGGTTCGGCAACGACGCGTCTGCCAGCGGCAGGTAGTTGAAGCCGGAGGGCGCGTCGTTGTTGATCGGCCCGGAGCGCTTCACGATGCGGTTCTGGCTGTCGTAGTCGATCGTGTTGACCGAACGCCCGCCGGAAGGGCTGGCGATCTGGGTCTGCCGCAGCCGCAACAGGCCGTCGTAGATCTCGTACTTCGAGGTGTACTGCGGGGCCAGGGTCCCGGCCGGGGAGCCGGTGACCTGTGACGGTGACTGCAGCGTCGTGGACATGACGACCGGCGGGGCGTTCCGCTGGATGAGGTACTGGTAGGTGGTGTTCGGGGTGTCCGCCCCGCGGATGCGGGTCGGCCCCCAGACCTTGAGCACCCGGCCGAGCGCGTCGAGCTCGACCTCGGTCTTGACGTCACCCTGCGCGGTGGCGTTGCTCGAGTCGCCGTTGACGACCGGGGCGCCCCACGCGGGGTCCGAGTCGAGGTAGGTGACGTGGCCGATCGGGTCCGTCGTCGTGATACGGGTGATCGGGCCGTTGCCGGAACGGGTGTAGTCCGTGTGCGTCCAGTTCTGTTTGACGTCGTACGAGTCGGTCATGTTGCCGCCGGCGTCGTAGACCGTCTTCGACTTCGTCTGGTAGGTCACGCTGCTCGCGTTGGCGCCGGTGAAGCCGTTGAACTCGTCGACGCGGGTCACGAGACCGCGGGCGCCGACGTAGCCGAGCGTGTCGGACCCGTCGTAGTAGGTGCGGCTGTCGGACAGCACATCCGCCTTCGGCGGGTCCGCCACCGAGCATGCGGCGCTGAGCTTCTGGGCGCGGACCGGCCGGTTCGGCAGGTACGCGACGCTGCTCGACGCGAACGTGTACTTCGTGCACTCGTCGTCGTTGACGTCGCCGACGACGCCCATGTTGTGCACGGCGGTGATCGTGCCGTCTGCGGCGAGGGTGTTGACGACCCGCGTCTCGCGGACGTTCGTCGGGCTGAGATAGGTGAACGAACTGGTGGCCGTGGTGGCGACCTTGGTGGCGTTGATGACGCCCCACGGCCGGGTCTGCGACGCGGTCGCCGCGGAGACCCAGAAGTCGGCGATGGAGGTGCTGAGCCTGGTCGTGGCGTCGAGGAACTGGGTCGTCTCCCGGGTCATCCCGGTGAAGCGGTCCTCGTCGGGGACCGACCCGCCTCTGGAGTCGGTCACGTTGACCGTCTTGAAGACGCCGGCCGTGGCGGTGCGGTCGCCGTGCATGCCGCGGTAGAACCGGGACTCGGTCTTGCCGCGGGTGCCGTCGACGCCGTCGCCGGTGTAGGTGACGACGGTGCCGTAGCCGCGCCACTGCGACCAGGTCTTGTCCTCCTCGGGGGTGATGCCGTCGAGCTCGTCGAAGCGCCAGGCGGCGTCGCCGACGTAGTCGTAGTCGGTGACGACCTGGGTCACCGCGGGCACCGTGTAGCCGGAGACCGACTGCGTGACCCTGTCCACGATGTACTTGTGGAAGTAGTCGATCCGGTTGGGGTACGCGTCGTCGCTGCCCTTCACCGGCATGCAGCGCTGGGTGTTGGTGGCCGGTGACGCCGGGAGGTTGGTGCGGGAGCAGTTCGTCGGCGCGTAGCGGACCGCGAGGGTGCCGCCGTTCTCGTTGGTGATGCCGATGATGCGGCGCCAGTTGAGTGGTGCGATGTTGTTGGCGAGGTCGTCGACCCGGTTCGGCATGAACGTGCCGTCGAAGGTGACCTCGGGCATGACGATCTCGGGTGTGGCGCCGCGGCCGGTCTGGGTGATCCCGTCGAGCCACAACGCGTAGCCGGTCGCCGCGTCGCCGCTGACGTAGGAATGGCGCAGCGTCCAGCGGTCGACCGGCCGGTAGCCGACGCCGTTGTTGTTGAGGACCTCGGTGTCGACCTGCTTCAGGCGGCGTTTGGTGAAGAACGCCGGCGAGAACGTCTGCGTGCACGGCGCCGCCGAACAGTTCAGGTCCATCGGCGTGTCCGGCCAGTTCCACGCGTCGTTGCAGTTCGTGTTCGGCAGGCACCGGTCACCGGTCTCGAACAGCACTCTTGCCAGGGCCGGCGTGCTGGTGACGGCGTTGCTGCGCTGGCCGTACTCGATGCGCTTGAGGTTGCCGCCGCGGGTGTACCAGTCCGGGCTGTTCGCCTCGCCGTAGCGGGCGTACTTGTTGGTCTCCGGGTCGTAGAAGTACGACATGGTGTTGCCGTTGACGTCCACGACGTAGTCGACGTTCCACTTGTACCCCTGCCGACAGGCGGAGTTCTGGAACGACGACTGGTAGCAGGCCTCACCGGGGTGGTTGCCGTACACCGGCAGCGTGAACGTCGACTGCGTCGTCTCGCCGCCGCTCCAGCCGGGCAGCCGGTTGTAGCCGAGGTAGTACTGCGTGCCGTCCGGCGACGTGAACTTCCAGTACTCGCCGTTGTCGTCGCCGTTGCCGCGCCCGGCGTCGAACAGCTGCTCGACGATCGAGCCGTCGTCGTCCTTCAGCTTCCAGAAGTTCGTGGTGCCGACCTGGACGAGCTCGGAGGAGTGGCCGTTGAGCGAGATGGTCGCGTTGTCGGAGAACCAGCACATGTCGCCGGTCGGGCGGGTCTTGTTGTTCGCCGCGCCCTCCATGTCGCTGGCGCACGGCTTGTAGCGGCGCTCGATCTGCCCGGGCGAGAACTCGAAGCCCATGCCGATCCACGACGTCTGGTTGTTGGCGGCGTTCGTGCGGCCGTCGACGCCGCTGGAGGCATAGGACAGGCTGATGCTCGGGCTCGGACCGCCGTTGGCCGGCGGCACCCGCAGCGGGTAGGACCAGGTGAACTCGCCGGTGGCGCCGCCCGCACCCCACGACGACGAGGTCGTCAGCGACGTGGCACCGAAGTTGCCGGCGCTGCCCTGGACGCCTGCCTGGACGGCGAGCAGCTTGGTCGCGCCGCCGGCGAGGGTCACGTCACCGCCGATGCGCGCCGCCCCGGTGTCGTTGGTGGCGGCCAGCTTCCGGCCGGTCCGGCAGGCGCTCAGCTCGGGGGTGGTCGCAGCGCAGTCCGGGAGCTCGACGAGGCGCAGCCGGGAGCTCCAGGCGCCACCGTACGCGGCACGGAAGCCGCTGTAGTCGACCTCGACCGCGATCGTGTCGGTGCTCATCGTCCGGTCCGGCCGCGACACCCGCAGCAGCAGCCCGTCCACCCCGGACTTCGCGGTGCGGGCCCGGTCGTACACCTCCACCTGCACTGCCTGCGGCCCCGCCAGCGGCACCTTCCGCAGATCCTCCCGCACGCCGCCGCGGGCGTCGCCGACGAAGACCGGGCTGCCGCCCGCCCGCGTCGGCCCCGCCTTGGCCGGGCTGACGACGTCGGCGTTGGTCCGCGCCGGCTCCGCCGCGAGACGCCGCGCGGCCAGGTCGACCGTCGAGGTCTCGGCCCTCGGCCACACCACCGGCGGGCTCGCCTTGAGGGCGATGTCCTGCTCGGCGTCGGCGATCGGCTTGACGACGTTCCTGCGGCTCTTGTCCTCCGGGACGATCCGCTCGACCTGGTTCGGCTGGGCCGCGAAGGGGTCGACCGGCGCGGCGTGCGCCGGCAGGACCGACACGGCACCGCCGGCGAGTGTGACGCTGAGCACCCCGATGAGCGTCGAGACAGCCCAGCGACGTCGGCGACCGCGCTGACGAGCCGGCGGAACTTCGGGCCGCACAACAGAAACCACAGACCAGGCCACGGCATCCTCCCCGTTACGAGCCGTAGAGCGATACCTCACGGAGAGGGGTCGCCGCTCGATCATGCATGTGCATGTGGAGATCCGCAAGACATTGAAATTTTTATGCATATCGTTCTAGGCTCCGGCACGACGACACCGCGGAGCAGTGCAGCCGGCCCTCCAGCCAGCGCATATGCACCCGGCCGGTGTCGACGTCATGAACAGCGGATGTCGTGTGGGTCGCCCAACGGGCGACCCACACGGCGTTGCGGGCGCGGCGACAGGCACCCACGGGGAGGGCACTCATATGGCGACACAGGGGACGCGGCACAGCCGTGGCCGGCGATGGCCGGTCTTGTCCATCGCGGCGGTTCTGGCCGCCGCGGCGGTGATCAACTGGCCGCAGTTCGTCCGGCCGGAGCCGCCGGCGTCGCAACCGCCGGCCGCCGGGCGGCAGGCCCAGCAGCAGCCGGGCGCGACGGCGGCCGACGTGCCGACCGCGCAACGGTTCACCGAGGCCAAGCGCACCAGCCGGCCCGTCGAGATCCTCGAGCGGCGCACCGAGACGACCGAGTACTTCGCGAACCCGTCCGGCACCTACACGATGCGGCAGTACACCGTGCCGGTGCGGGTCAAGCAGGGCACGACGTGGGTGCCGGTCGACCTGACCCTGCAGCGCGCCCCCGGCGGCGGCGTGCGCTCGAAGGCCGGCCCGGTCGACGTGACGTTCTCCGGCGGTGGCAACGGCGACGTCGTCCGCGTGCGGGACCACGGCCGCGAGTTCACCCTGACCTGGCCGAAGGCGCTGCCCGCGCCCCGGCTCGACGGCGACTCGGCCGTCTACCCCGACGTGCTGCCCGGCGTCGACCTGCGGGTCACCGCGCAGCGGACCGGCTTCAGCAAGCTCTTCGTCGTGAAGGACCGCGCAGCCGCCGACAGCGCGGCGTTGCGCAGCCTCACGTTCGGCGTGAGGACGAAGGAGCTGAAGCTCACCGGTCGCGCCGACGGCGGGTTCGTCCTGAAGGACCGCGAGGGCAACCAGGTCTTCGCCGGCGACGCACCGTCCATGTGGGACACCCCGCTGCTGCCCGCCGGCGCGACCGAGGAGCAGCGGCTGCAGGCGCAGCCGGCCCACACGGCGACGGCGGGCTCACGCGTCACCGGCCACGACATCACGATCGTGCCCGACCGCGCGATGCTCGCCCGGTCGGACCTCAACTTCCCGGTGTTCGTCGACCCGTCCGCGATCGTGGTCACCAACGGCAACTGGACCCACATCAACCAGGCCAACGGCAGCAAGTCCTACTGGTCGGAGGACCGCGACCGGGCGAAGGTCGGCTACTCGTACTGGGCCTCGACGAAGACGCCGTGGCGGTCGTTCTTCCTCTTCGGCACCCCGACGCTGAGCGGCAAGCAGATCACCCGATCGACGTTCTCCATCACGCTGGACCACTCCGGCAGCTGCAATGACACGCTCGTCTACCTGTACTCCACGGCGAACGTGTACAGCTCCAACGCCGTCACGTGGAACAACTCCTCCGGCAGCGGCACCTGGAACTGGCACCTCGGCGCCCAGTCCGGCCACGCCAACCAGGGCAACGGCTGCGCCGGCGGCAACCAGCCGGACATGAACATGTACTGGTCGAGCGACCAGTACCCGGCGATCAACTCCGTCGTGCAGAACGCCGCCAACGGCGCCTACGGCGCGCAGATGACCTTCGGCCTGCGCGCCGCCGACGAGGGCGACCGGTACCAGTGGAAGCAGTTCATGCCGTTCAGCGCGGCGCTGACGGTCGAGTACAACAGCACCCCGAACGTGCCGTCGGAGCTCGACACCGTCCCGCCGTCGGGCTGCGGCTCCGAGCAGCGGCCCACCCGGATGCCCGCCGGGATGCTGACCCCGACGTTCACCGCGCTGCTCAACGACACCGACGCCAACACACTGCACGGCGAGCTCAACGTGCTGCAGGGCGCCACCGAGACCGTCGTCTTCGCCGCCAAGACGTCCGGCGTCGCCAACGGGTCGTCGGCCGCCTGGCCGCAGGTGCCGGCCGGCACGCTCGCGGCGAACACGCTGTACTCCTACCGGGCCCGGACCAACGACGGCACCGGCGTCAGCGCGTGGAGCAACCGGTGCTTCTTCATCGTCGACAACCAGGGCCCCGATGTCCCGGTCATCGACCCGGCCGTGCGCCCGGTGACCGACCCGGCAGGACCCGAGGACTTCCCGAACGGGGTCCCGGTCCGCAACACCGGCGAGTCCGGCAGCATCGCCTTCCGCCACGCCGCCGGTGACACCGACATCGCCGGGTACCGCTACGGCTTCGCCGCGGACAAGCTGACCGGCTGGGTGCCGGCGCAGGAGGACGGCAACGCGACGGTGCCCATCACGCTCTGGACGAACCCGGAGACCGGCTTCCCCGAGTCCGAGCTTTATGTGCAGGCCGAGGACCGGGCCGGCAACGTCAGCCAGACCACCGCCGGGCCGTACTACCTGGTCGCCAACGACACCGGTGCGGTGCCGGCCGCCAAGCGCGGCGACGTCAACGGCGACGGCAAGGGCGACATCTCCGCGATCATCGACGCGGGCGGCGACCGGCTCCGCGCGTGGACGCTCACCTCCGACGGCGCGGCCCCGGACGGCAACATCCAGCTGTCCACCCAGACCGTCGGGTGGGACACCGGCCGCGACGGCTCGTCGTTCGTCACCATGCGGTTCGTCAGCGGGGACTTCACCGGTGACGGCCTGAGCGACCATGCGCTGTTCCGGCAGGACCCGGACGGCCGGCTGCGGCTGTACCTGCTGCAGTCCAAGGGCAACCGGTTCGACGTGGTCGACGGCGTGCTGTGGACCAGCCCCGCCGGCGATCCGCTGTGGAACCTGGCCGGCATCAAGGCCCAGTCCGGCGACTTCGACGGCGACGGCGACACCGACATCGCCGTCCTGCGCGACAACGGCTCCGGCGGCTGGACCGCCTTCCGCTTCAACAGGGACCCGGCGACCGGCCAGTACGTCCCGACCCAGTGGTACACCCAGGCGAGCGGTTGGGTGTGGGGCCAGTACGACATGCTCACCGGCGACTTCGACGCCGATGGTTACACCGACCTCGCGCTGGTGAAGGAGGCAGGCAGCGGCATCACGAGCCTGCAGAAGTATCTGTCGAGCTCCACCGGCCCGCAGACCCCGCCTTCGCAGCTCATTTCGGTCGCCTACAACCGCAGCCGCTTCGTGGCGGGGAACTTCGACGGCGACACGACCAACGGCCGCGGACGCACCGACATCCTCGTGCTGACGGAGACGTCCTCGAACACGAGCAACCTCACCGTCGTCACCTCGACCGCCACCGGATCCACCGTCGGCGCCGCATGGCCGGTCGACACCGCGTTCGACTCGCGGAAGGTCAACCAGCTGCAGTCGGCCGACTTCAACGCCGACGGTCGCGACGACCTGGCGGCGTTCGCCGGCGGCCAGGTCGCCGGGGTGACGCAGCTGTGGACGGCGCTGTCCACGACCACCGGGTTCGCGGCGCCGACCATGCAGCGCACGTGGACCGTGTCGGAGAAGCCGGAACGCCGGGCAGCCTGGCGCTTCGACGAGACCGGCACCGGCGTCTCCGACGACTACGGCGACAACCCGGCCACCGTGTCCGGCGGCGCCGCCCGCGGAACGGGCCGCACCGTGCGCGCCGGCGACCGCAGCCTGGTGCTCAACGGCACGAACCAGTACGCGTCGACGACCCAGCCGGTCGTGCGCACCGACCGCGGGTTCAGCGTCGCGGCCTGGGTGAAGCTCGCCAGCACCGGCGGCTACTACACCGCGGTCGCGCAGGAGGGTGTGAACCAGCCCGGGTTCATCCTCGGCTACGCCCCCGGCCAGTGGCGGTTCCTGTTCACGGCGGCCGACAACACCACCCCGACCTACCTGGGCGCCATCGCGGCGGTCAACCCCGTGGCGGGGGTGTGGACACACATCGCCGGCGTCTACGACGAGAGCGGGCTCATGCGGCTCTACGTCAACGGCGTGCTGGCCGCCACCTCGTCCCCCCGGTCCACCGTCTGGAACGCCTACGGTCCCCTGCAGATCGGCCGGACGAAGCTCGGCACCTCCACCGGCGGCCAGGACTACTTCCCCGGCAGCATCGACGACGTCGACATCTTCGACCACGCCGCGACGGCGCACGAGATCGCCACCCTGGCGACGACCGGCACCGTCACCGGCAGCCCGACCGCGTCCAGCACCGTCACCGCCGGGCGCAGCCTCAACATCGCCAACGGATACAGCGACTTCCAGCGCGACGACTACGGCCACATCATCCGGTTCACGACCTCGGTGACCGTCGGCGTCACGATCGAGGACTGGGGTGGCAGCGCCGCGAGCCAGCCGGTGGTCTACCAGGTCGGCCCCGACCTGGACGTGTTCTTCCGCGGCACCGACAACCACCTGTGGAACTTCCGGTGGTCACCGGCGAACGGCCTGACCAAGACCGACTGGGGCGCCGGCGCGACGGGCGGCGTGAGCGGGTTCGCCTACAACGGCGAACGGCATGTCTTCACACCGGCCTCCGACGGCACCCTCCGGCACTGGTACCAGAAGCCCGGTCAGGCGCCGGCGTCCGAGACCTGGAACGGCACCCCGGCGGCGGAGGCGACCCCGTCAGCGTTCCTGACCACCGACAACCGCTTCGAGGTCTTCGTCCGCAGCACCGCCAACCACCTCCTGTGGTGGGAGCAGCCCCGGACGATGACCACCGCACCGGCACCCGTCGCGTTCGCCGGCGCCCAGACGGTCGCCGGGGACCCCTCCGCCGTCGTCGTCGCCAACCAGATCAACGTCTTCGCCCGTGTCGGCACCGGCACCGGCGGCAAGCCGATCCACCGCTGGTACTTCACCAGCAGCGGTCCCTCGACCCCGATCAGCGACGTGACCTGGGGCGGCGGCGCGCTCGGACAACCGACCGCGGTGTGGTGGTGGACCAACGAGATCTGGGTCTACGCCCGGGGCACCGACGGCCACCTGTGGCGCTGGAACGGCCGCTCCGGTGCGCCGAGCACCATCACGTACACGTCCTTCGGCGGTGGCTTGCTCTCGTCGGGCTTCAGCGCGCCGAGCGTCCACACCGACGTCGGCGCCCAGCATTACATCTTCGACCACGGCCAGGGCGGCACCCTGCAGTACTGGTACTGGTACTACACCGGCGAGATCGGCTGGGGTGACTGGAGCGGCAACCTGGGCGTCCTCAGCCAGGGTTCGTAGTACACGCCGGTGGTGCCGGGATCCCCGATCGGATCCCGGCACCACCGGCGGGCACCGCCACGGCCCCGCGGGGCCGGTGGATGATTGCCGCACCGTGCGCGGCGCCTACCGGGTGCAGCCATCGACGGATAGGCTTGGCCGACCGTGAAACTGCGGCCGGCACCGAAAGGCAACTCTGTGACCGACGTCGATATGGATAACCGCGAGGTAATCACTGCGGACGGTCGCAAACTGTTCGTGGCGGCGTCCGGAGCGCCCGGCGGGACGCCGGTCGTGCTGCTGCACGGGACGCCCGGCAGCCGCTTCGGGCCGCGCCCCAGATCGAGTGTGCTCTATCGGCTCGGCGTCCGGCTGATCTCCTACGACCGCCCCGGCTACGGCGACTCCACCCGGCACCGCGGGCGGCGCGTGGCCGACGCCGCCGCCGACGTCGAGACCATCGCCGACGCGCTCGGCCTGGACCGCTTCACCGTCGTCGGGCGCTCCGGCGGTGGCCCGCACGCCCTCGCCTGCGCGGCCCTGCTGCCCGAGCGGGTGACCCGCACGGCGGTGCTGGTCGGCCTGGCCCCGCGCGACGCCGAGGGCCTCGACTGGTACGACGGGATGACCGAGGCCAACGTCGACGAGCACACCGCCGCCGACGCGGACCAGGCGGCGCTCACCGAGCGCCTGGACGAGCTGGCCCGCCGCACGGCCGACGACCCCGAGTCGTTCATGGACCTGCTCTGGGAGCAGATGACGGAGGCGGACCGGCGGGTGGTCAACGGCCTGCCCATCCGGCGGCAGTTCCTGGACACCTATCGCGAGGCGCTGCGCCGCGGCCCGTACGGGTGGATCGACGACGATCTCGCATTTCAGAACAACTGGGGATTCGCGTTCGAGGACATCACCGGACCGGTCCTGCTGTGGCACGGCGCCGACGACAATTTCTCGCCCGTGAATCACAGCCGCTGGCTGGCCGGCCGGATCCCGCACGCCGAAGTGCGGGTCCAGCTGGAGACCGCGCACTTCGGCGCCGTCGAGGCGCTGCCGGAGGTCCTGGTCTGGCTCGCCGCCGACCCCGTCCCGACCGGCGACGCGCTGTAGCCCGCCGCCGGGCGGCGGTCTTAGTACGGGTGCGGGTCGATGATCCGGTGGACCAGCTCCCGCCGGCGCAGCGCGTTGACGGTCGGATGCTGCTGACCCACCCGCTCCTCCAGCGCCGCGACCCGGTCGACGAAGTCTCCGCCGCCCACCTCGGCCAGCTGTCGCACCAGGCTCAGGTTCGCCTGGCAGCGCAGTGCGTTCGGGTGGTCGGGCAGCAGCACCACCTGCATCTGCTCGGCGACCCGCTCCAGGGTCTCCATGGCGTTGTCCAGCCCGCCCGGCGTCTCCGCGACGCAGACCGCCCAGTTCATCCGCGTCGACAGCGTGTACGGGTGCTCGTCGCCGAGCTTGCGGTGCAGCCCCTCGACGGCCTCCTCGGCGAGCCGCACCGCCAGGTCGTGGTCGCCCTGCGCCCGGGCCAGCAGCGCGAGGTTGCCGATGCAGACCAGCGTGTGCGGGTGCTCGTCGCCGAGGTTGTCGCGGTACGTCTCGTACACGTCGGTCAGCAGCTCCCGGGACTCGGCGAACTTCCCGAGTGACAGCAGGGTGACCGCGAGGCTCAGCCGGCTGCTCAGCGCGTCCGGGTTGGTGCGGCCGAACGTGACGGACAGCTGGCTGCTGGCCGACTGCAGCAGCTCCGCGGCCTCCGCCGCGCGGCCGGCGCTGTGCAGGGACACGGCCAGGTTGGTCTGGCACACGAGCATGCCCCGGGAGTCCTCGGCGCGGGTGACCTTGTACTGCTCGTACACCGACGCGAGCCAGTCGACGGACTGGTCGTAGTCGCCCGCGTCGCGGATGTCCCGGCCCAGGTTCGTCGCGGAGTACAGCGTGTACGGGTTGGACTCGCCGAGGATCGACTTGCGGGAGTTGTACGCCGCCTCGTCGCGGGCCCGGGCCTCGTGGAAGTCGCCCATGAGCCGGTAGGAGATGGCGAGGTTGCTCAGCGCCGCGAGGGTGCGCGGGTAGTCCTCGCCGAAGTCGTCCAGCCACGCCGCGTAGGTCGAGATGTCGGTGTCGAGGGCTTCCCGGTACCGGCCGAGACCACGCAGGTCGCGGGCGAGACCGCCGGCGGTCATCAGGGTGTGCGGGTGGCGCGCCCCGAGCAGCTCCTGCTGGGTGGCGAGGACCGCCTCGTCCAGGCGCAGCGAGTCGGTGAAGTTGCCCTGCGAGCCCAGGATGTTGGCGTGGTTGAACCGCAGGTGCAGCAGCTGCCGGTGCAGCGTGCGGCGCTGGTCCGGGTCCTCGGTCTCCTCCAGCATCTGCGACCAGATGGCGTCGAACTGCTCGGCGCTCTGCCGGGCGCCGACGAGGTCGCCGCGCAGCCACTGGTACCGGACCCGGTCGATCATCAGTGCGCGGACCGACTCGTCGTCGCTCAACGCGGCCTTCGTGACCTCCACGTGCGGCCACAGCATCCTGTACTGCGGCCACGCGTCCGGGTCGTCGACCTCCTGGTTCTTCGGCCGGGCGGCGGCCAGCACCCGGTGGACCTGCCGGCGGGTCTGGGTCAGCTCGTCCTCGCTCATGCGGATGCGCACGGCGTGCTGCAGGAGCCGGTGGACGAACACGGTGCCCGTGCGCTCCCGGCTGCCCGGCTCGCCGCGCAGGTCGAGCCGCAGCAGCGCGAGCCGGTGCACCTGCTGCACCAGCGACGCGCGGAACATGTAGTCGGACACGTTCGGGTCCAGCGGGCGCAGCGCCGCCGCGAACTCGTCGCTGTACACCAGGTCGAGCGCGATCTCCGGGGCGAACACCGAGCACATCTGCAGCAGCCGGTACGCGGCGGGCGAGCGCTGGTTGAGCCGCCGCAGCGACAGGTCCCAGGTCGCCTCGATCGGGGTGTCGGACTGCGGCTCGCGCAGCCCCCGCGGCCCGGACCGGGCGATGTGCACGAGGTACTCGTCGACCGCGTTGCCGGTGTCGGCGAGCCACGCGGCGGCGGCCGCCACCGCGATCGGCAGGTCGCCGAGCAGCTCGGCGATGCGCCCCGCGTCCACGTCCTGCATGGTCGGCACCCGCTGGCGCAGGTGCTGCTTGCTCTCGTCGCGGGTGAACACGTTGACCGGCAGCAGCTTGACCCGCTCGCCCCAGGTCGACATGCGCGACGTGATGATCACGTGGCCGGTGCCGGTCGGCAGGTACTGCTCGATGCCCGGGGCGTCCTCGGCGTTGTCGAAGACGATCAGCCAGCGCTTGTCGGTGTGCTGCAGGCTCTGCAGCACCGCGCGGGCGTACTCGGGCGTCGACTGCCGCGCCGGCACGCCCAGCAGCGTGCCCAGGTCGGCGAGCTCGGTCTCGATGACGTTCGACTGCTCGACGTTCATCCAGAAGATCACGTCGTAGGCGGCCCGGAACCGGTACGCGTACTCGATGGCGAGCTGGGTCTTGCCGATGCCGCCCATGCCCTGCAGCGCCACCGGCTCGTTGCCGGCGAGCACCACCGCGGTGCCGGCGCGGAGCTGGTCGCGCAGCTGGCGCAGGTCCTGCTCGCGGCCGGTGAACCGGATGTTGCGGCTGGGCATGCTGAAGACCAGGTTGTCCCGGCCCGGGAAGCGCGGCCCGCCGGCCACCTCCGCCTCGACGTGCTCCACGTCGGCGCCGATGAGCCGCAGGATCCTGTCCACGGCCACCTCGGCGGTGGCTCCGAAGACGGTCGCGGTGTTGGCCTGCGGGATGCCGGCGAGGCGCCGGACGTCGGCGACGTAGACGGCGAACGGCGCCCGGTCCGCGGCCCGGTCCGGGACCACGTGGGTCGCCTCGCGCTCGACGTTTGCCTGCGAGACCAGCACCAGGGTGCGGGTGAACCCGTCGACGGTGGTGTCCTTGGGGTCGCCGTCCCACGGGTCGATGACCTGGACGCCGGCCTGCTGGAGCACGTGCGTCACCCACTCCGCCCAGACGCGGTCCTGCCGCGCGTACCGCAGCAGCACCTCCCGCTCGGCGACCACGGCCTGCCGGATGAACCGGGCCCTGGTCCGCTGCCGGGTCACCTCGTCCATCGGCGGGAGGCTCGTCACGTCCCCGCTCGTGATCTGCGCGGTCAGCGCCTCGTAGGCGGCCAGCAGCGACGTGCGCACGCCCGGCTCGTCGCCGAAGACGGCGAGGACCTCCTCGTAGGCGTAGAAGGCGCGGTACGGGATCTCCACCTTCTTCCAGTACTCGCCGCGCTGGTCCGGGTCGAGGCCGACCGGCAGGCCGGCGAAGCGCTGGATGGCGACCCGGCGGCCGATGTCGGCCTTCTCCTGCTCCGACGGGTCGACGCGCATCGGCACCGGCAGGACCCTGATCTTGCGGTGCCGGCGGTCGACCAGCCGCGCCACGTCGGCGGCGCCGTCGATGCCCTGGTCGTTGAGGGTGAAGCAGGTGACGAGGGTGTCCGGCAGGTGGATCGTGCAGATGTCGGCGACGTCGCTGAAGCCGGTGCGGCTGTCGATGAGCGTGTAGTCGTAGTGCCGCTTCATGTCCGCGCGCAGCGCGTCGAGGAACAGCCCGCCGCGCTGCCGCTCGTAGAACGCGTCCCAGTCCATCGCGGCGAGGTTGCTGGAGTAGTCGTTGTTCTGCTGGCCGGCGGACAGGAAGTCCAGCGTGCCCTCGTCGGGGAAGCCCGGCCAGCGCAGCGAGAACGAGTACTTCTGGACCCGCGCGTACTCCTCGTACCAGCGCTCGTCGTCGCCGCGGTGCCGGGTGGTCGCCCACTCGTACTCGCGGATCATCTCGATGACGCCCTCGGTGCTGTCGAGCGCGGCGCGGTCCAGGAACGGGCTGAAGTACCGGGCGAGGCCGGGCGACTCCAGGTCCCAGTCCACCACGAGCACCCGCTTGCCGTTCGCGGCGAGGATCCAGGCGACGTTGGCCAGCGCCATCGTCCTGCCGGTGCCCCCCTTGTACGAGTAGAAGGTGATGACCTTGCCGTCACGGTGGTCACTCATGCTTCCTCACCCTCGCTGGAGGACGGTGTGCCACGCCCGGCCTCCGGCCGGCCGAGGCGGGGCCTGGTGCCGGGCGGGCTGGCCGGCGCGTAACTGGGTCCGTTGTTCATGTACTCGCGGCGCATGCGGCTGACGATCTCGGGCATCTCGCTGCGCCAGCTCGCCACCGTGGTGAACCGGATGAACCGGTCGGTCCGGCGCAGCAGCGACTCGAGCTGGCTGAGGTACCGGGTGCCGTGCGGCTCGAACCGCGGGTGGTGCTCGTCGACGACCGCCGCGATCGTCACCCACGAGTACGGGCAGCGCAGCGTCGAGCGCACCAGGTCGCGTCCGCCCGGGGTGGCGAGGATCCACGGATCGATGAGGATCATGCCAGGGTAGTCGCGGTACATCGAGTCGTCGGCGGTGTAACCGACCACGTCCACCGGTAACCGCAGCCGGTCGGCCTCGGCGGCGACCTCGTCCGCGACGGCGTGCCCGCCCGCGAACGGCTTCCAGTGCTCGGCGCGCAGGCCGTAGCCGTGCGCGGTGCCGCGGCCGTCGGGCAGCGGCAGGTCGCCGCTGGTCGGTGCGAGGACCGCGATGGTGAACGGCGCGGTCGGCCACACCCGCACCCGGTAGGCCTCGACCATGTCCACGGTCTGCGTCGCGACGAGCGGGGACCGGTCGGCGATGCGCACGACCTCCTCCGCCATCCGCCGTAGCACGCGCTCGTACTGCTTGCGGAACGTGCCGATCCGGCACAGGACGCTCAGCCCGTTCATCACGTACTCCGGCACGTCCTCGGCGAACCGGCGCGCGTCGGCGACCTCGGCCCGGTAGACGTTGCCCGGCAGCGGCGCCCACAGCACCGGCAGGATGTGCTCCTCGGCGGGCGTGCCGTTCGCGGCCGACGCGAGCCGGCCCATGAACGTCGCCCGGTCGCTGCGCGCCTCGCGGCTGACGAGGTACTTCTGCGAGTACAGCGCGACGAAGACGTCCGCGGACGCGAGCGCGGCCTGGATCTCCGCCTGCCGGTCACGGTCGGCGGGCACGGCCACGTCCGCGAAGCCGATCGGGGTCTTGCCCGGGCCGACGATCGCACGGATGTGCTGCACGAGATCCTCGTAGAACTGCTTCACCCAGTGGTCCGGGGTGACCATGGCCGCCGTCGCGCGAGGGCGGGCATAGCTGAGGTAGAAGTACCGGCGGACAGGCTCGTCGACGCCGTCGTCCGGCTGGCTCACGGGGCGCGCTCTGACATCACTCGAGGCACTCCCGTCGTCACCCGGCGCAAGGTACGACCAGAGTAAATGCGTGACTCAACCTCACGCCACCCTCACGAAGCGGCGTGGGCTACGCGAAACTACGGCTGGTTCGTTTGCAACTCTCCCACCAGGGGCCGCGTGCCTCTTGTCGTATCCCAGCGTGTGCGCCCGCTGGACCCACCAGGGGATCAGGTCCCGTTCGAGAGTGAAGCCGTGCAGGCCTCCCGCGGCTCCGCTCACACACAGCGCTCATCCGTCGGCGCTGGCGAGCCAGCTGCCGTCGGGCGCGACTGCGGGCTGGCTCATGTGTCGTCCTCCGGTGGCGGTCGTGTCGATGGTTGGTGCCGAGGCGGGGGCAGGCGGTCCATCCTGAAACGGATGGCGCGTACCTGGGGGTGGTCGGGGCCGTGGGCTGCCTCGCTGATGCGCAGCGCCTGCTCGTACTGGTCGCGGGCACCGGCCAGATCCCCCAGGTCCTCCAACACGCGGCCCAGCTCGTCGCGTCGCCAGGCGACCTCGGCGTGGTCTGCGCCGAGCGCGGTTTCGGTGACGGTGACGGCTTGTTCGGCGAGGGGTTTGGCCTGCCGGTACTGGCCGCGTTCCCGCAGATAGGTCGACGCACGGTCCAACAGCCAACCCGCCTCCTCTCCAGCTACGCCGAGGCTTTGGGCGTGTGCGGTGACGGCGAGCAGGTGCGGTAGCAGTCGTTCACACTCGGGCCAGCGTGCCACTTCCCAACTATCGTCAGGGAACGCGACACGGATGACCTCCACCGCCGTCGCGGCCCAGGCCCGTTCACCGGCCGGGCCGAGCCGGGCGTGGATCACCGCCTGCACCAACCGGTGCAGCCGCAGCTCACCGCCGCTCGCCGTGGCGAGGGAGTAGCGACCCACGGCAGCCACGAGCCGGTTGTACGCCAGCCGGTCGCGGACCGCCGTCCTGAGGGGCTCGGGCAGCACCTGCGGCTGCTCAGCCGGCAGCATCCGGGGCACCTCCGGGGCGAGGAACGCCAGCAAGTTCAGTAGCGCCCCCGCTGCCGGGGCCTCGACGCTGACCCGGTCCAGCGACACCGACCACACCGTGGCCACCCGACGACGATCACGCTCGTCCACCTCACCGCCGCCGTCTCCGGGATGGTCGAGCCCGAACAATTCCCGCGCCCGGCTCCGCAACAGCTCCAGATAGTCCGCCAGGCTCTCCCCGGTCTCCTCCAGGTATGCGACGACCTCCTCCAACGCCAGCGGTAGGTCCCCCACCAACTCCGCCAACTCCGACCAGGCCACCTCACCGTCGGCCGTGTCCCGGCGCACCGCAACGGCTGACCCAGCGCGTCGGCGCAGGAACTCGACGGACTCCTGGCGGGCCAAGACGTCCAGCGGCAGCGGCGACGCCAGCGCCGCCCACGCCGCCCACCGCGACGTCACCAGCACCTGCCCACCCCCACCAGAAGGCAGCAACCCCGCCAGTTCAGCCGGAGACTCCGCGTTGTCATACACCAACAGCCACCGATCCCGGCCCCGCAACAACTCCAACACACCCATAGCCAGGTCCGTCTGGTCCGCCACGTCCGGCACGCCCAACCTGCGCGCCAACCCCGCCAACGCCGCAACCACCGCACTCGGCTGCTCCGCCGGAATCCACCACACCACGTCAAAGTCGCTGCGGTACCGATGCGCGAACTCCACCGCCAACTGGGTCTTGCCGACCCCACCCAACCCATGCACCGCCCCGACCGGCAACACCGCTGCCACCGAAACCGTTCGAAGCACCCCATACAGCTGCTCCAGCGCGGTGTCCCGGCCGCAGAAGTTGCCGTTGCGCGCCGGAAGGTTCGACACCCGCGGCCCCAACCCCGGGAACCGTCCCCGCCCATCCACCGCATCACCCTGGCCCGGCCACGGCGCCGTGACCGGGCGAGGCCGCCCCCGATCGACCGCCGCGAGCAGCTTCCGCCGCGCACCGACCTCGTCCACACCGACCAGATCCACGTACACCCGGGTCGCCAGCAACCCCGGCGGCTCACACGGCTGCACCCGTACCGGCAGCAACAGACCGGACTCACCCGTCGGATCCTTCGCGAACGCCACCCGCCACTCCGCCTCACCAAACCGTGAACCGAAGTACGCCGGCGACAACACCGCGATCGTGCGAACCGCCGAGCTCACCGCACGCTGCATCTCATGCACAAAGTCCGCACCCGGCCGGAAGTCGAACCCGCGTCCGGGCGCCGCGGTCGATTGGTCCACTGGCGCGATGGCGTATCCGACGCGCCAGTGCAGAAGACAGAGCCTCCACGTGATCCCGAGAGCCAGCCGAGCGAACTCAGCGACACCGTCGAAAGGTTGTGGTCCATCTAGCCGACAGGTCAGCCGGCCTGACGCAGGGCGCGTGGCGGGAGCGAAAGTGGGAGCGGAGAGCCTCGCTCAGGTGCGGTCCGAGGCTCGGCGGGTGGGGGTCGTGGGCCGTTGGAGGCAGTGCCGGCCGGATTCGAACCGGCGTCCTTCCGATCCGGAGTCGGGCGCGTCGACCTCTGCGCTACGGCGCTGCCGTCGCTGAGTGTATCGAGGGGGGCGGCTACTCGGCGGGGGCGAAGCGGTCCAGGGCGGGCATGTAGCGGCGATAGGGGCCGACGTCGTCGCGGTGGCGGCCGGCGAGGACCTCGGCGATCTGGGCGGTGTGGGTCAGGTCGTGGGCGACCCAGGCGGAGAGGACCTGGGAGAGGGTCACCGTGCCGAACTCGGGGTGGGTGCCGGAGCGGGGCAGGTCGGAAGGGGTCAGGCCGAGCGCGTCGAGGTCCTCCAGCGAGCGGGACCGGACGGAGCGGAAGCGGTCCAGCAGGTCGGCGACGGGTTCGCGGTCCCAGGAGAGCATGGCGACGCGGTTGAAGGGTTCGAAGGGGCGGTCGGTGCCGTGCTCCATGATGAGGCGGATGCGGGGCAGCCAGTTCGTCTCGTCGCCGTGCAGGAGGTGGCCGGCGATGGCGTAGGCGCTCCAGGTGTCGGGGCCGTCGTCGCGGTGCAGCCACTCGTCGGGCAGATCGAGCAGCAGCGCGGAGACCGTGGTCGGGGTGCGGGCCAGCAGGGTTGTCGCGTCGGAGATTCGCATGTGGCCCATGCTCGGCGCGCCGTGGCCGCGGGGACAGGGCCACCTCGCGATGACTGGCCTGGCGTCCTCAAGGCGATGGATGCCCGGGTTCCAGGTGCTGCTCGAGCCGGTCGAGGAAGGTGGCCTGGGCCTTGACCAGCTTGGTCCTGGCGGGCTCCAGGCCGAGCCATGCGACGCGGTCCAGCTCGGGGAACGACTGCATGACGCCCGAGCCCTTCGGCCACTCCATCTCGAAGGTGTTGCTGACCGCGGTCTGCTCGTCGAAGTCGCCTTCCAGGGCGAACACGGTGACGACCTTGCCGCCGCTCTGGCGGACCTCGCCCAGGCTGATGGGCGTGCCCGCGGGGGCGGGGGCGCCGAGCTCCTCCTCGAACTCGCGGAAGGCGGCGGCCTGGGCGTCCTCGCGCTCGTCGTACTCGCCCTTCGGGATGGACCAGGCGCCGGCGTCCTTACGGGCCCAGAACGGGCCGCCCATGTGCCCGACGAGCACCTCGATTCCCTGGTCTGAGCGGCGGTACAGCAGCATCCCCGCGCTCAGCCGAGCGGGCTTCGCCATGTCTGGCCTCCCTGTGCGCCGGCCGGTCCGATGTCTTGATGCAAACACAGCCGGGCGGCCCTGGCACCCTTGGGGCCATGGATGAGATCGACGACGACGCGCTGCGGGGGCTGGTGGCGCGGATCGCGGCCGCGCGCGGGAAGGTCGTCGCGGTGGAGCTGCCGCCGGACCGGTTCCAGGGCCTCGTCGACGAGCTGCAGGTGGCGGCGTACGAGCACGAGGCCGACGTGCGGATCGTGCTCGGCGCGGCGTGCACCACGGCCGCTCGCACCGTCGAGCACCTCGCCGGCGTGCTGCAGCTGCCGTATGCGGCGAGCCGTGGATGGCTGGACATGCTGGAGGCGGTCGGCGACCGGGCGGCCTCGCTGCGGCAGTGCCTCGTGGTCGCCGACGCGGCGGATCTGGTACGGCACGAGGACGAGGACCGGTGGCACGAGCTGGTCGGCGCCCTGTTCGGCGGGCCGTACTGCCTCGGCGGCGGCTGGAACACGATCGTCCTGGCCGATCATCCGTGGCGGTGGGAGGGCACGCCGTTCCGGTCGGCGGCTCAGGCACAAGAGCGGGCCGAGACGGGCCGACGGTCCATGCACGGGGAGCATTCGTCCATGTTCGAATAGTGACCGTCGTTGCTATGATCCAGAGCCGGGCACCGATGCGTGGCGCGAGCGGGAGGTGGGCATCATCCTGACCAGGGTCACCATGGTGTGGCACCGCGCGGCGCTGGAGACGACCGGCACCGATGACGGGCACTGACGGCGTCGCCGTCGTCCGGATCAGCGGGTCCGGGCGACCGGTGGGCATGGGCGTGCTGGTCGGCCCGCGGCAGGTGATCACCTGCGCGCACGTGGTCAACGCGGCGCTCGGTCGGGACCACCGCAGCCAGCCGAGGCCGGACCAGACCGTGACCGTGCAGGTCGAGTTCCCCCGGGTCGGGGGCAGGCCGATCCGGACGGCGCGGGTCGTGGCGTGGAACCCGCCGCCGGAGTGGGGCACCGGTGGCGACGTGGCCTGCCTGGAGCTCAACGAGGCCGCGCCCGCGGACGCCCCGCCGGCCCGGTTCGCGGAGACCCCGACGGGGCCCGACGACCGGCTCGTCGTGTTCGGCGACCCGGAGGCGGTGTCGCGGCCGAACGGGGTCTGGGTCGAGGTCGGCCTGGTCGGCGCCGTGGAGGGCGGGCTGATCCAGGTCGAGAGCCTGGAGCGGCAGAGCATCCGCGCGCAGCCGGGCTACAGCGGCTCGCCGGTGTGGCGCGCCGACGGCCGGGTGATCGGGCTGCTGCACGCGACCGCCCCGCCCGACGAGCCGCACCGCGACGCCTACCTGCTGCCGCCGGAGCTGCTCGCCGCCACCTGCCCCGACCAGCTGGACTACCTGCTGATCCCGGCCAACCCGTACCGCGGCCTGGAGAGCTTCACCGAGGCCCACGCGGACGTGTTCTTCGGCCGTGAGGACGTCGTGACGGCCCTGGCGCAGCAGGTGCGGCACCAGCCGGTGACGATGCTGGTGGGCCCGTCCGGGGTCGGCAAGTCGTCGCTGGTCCAGGCGGGTCTCATCCCGAGGCTGCTGGCGGAGCACGCGTGGTCGGTCGCGGTCATCCGTCCGGGACGGGACCCGTGGCACCGGCTGGCGATCGGTCTGCTCAGGGCGCTCGACGACCGGCAGCCGCAGGCGGCCCAGATCGAGGCGACCGTCGCCCGGCTGCGCGCGGACGGCCTGGACTGGATGGCCCGCCTGCTGAGCAGCCAGGACCGCCCGCTGCTGCTCGTCGTCGACCAGTTCGAGGAGCTGCTGCTCGGCGACGCCCCACCGGAGCAGGAGCTGCTCGACCTGCTGCTGCCACCGGGCGAAGACCTTCACGAACGCCCGCCGGGCAAAGACCCTCACGAACGCCCGCCGGGCGAAGACCTTCACGAACGCCCGCCGGGCGAAGGCCCTCACGAACGCCCGCCGGGCAAAGACCGGGATCCCGGGTTCCGCACCGTCCACACGCTGCGCGCCGACTTCGTCCCGGCCCTGCTCGGCATCCCGGGCGTCGGCCCGCGGCTGGTCGAGCGGCTCTTCCCCCTGTCGAAGATGACACCCGCCGAGATGCACGCCGCCGTCCTGCGCCCCGCCGAGGCGCGCGGCGTCACCTTCCAGCCGGGACTGGTCGACAAGATCGTCGAGGACGCGGCCCGGGGGTCGCTGCCGCTGCTGGAGTTCATGCTGACGCGGCTGTGGCAGACGCAGCGCAAGCGGCTGATCGACTACACCGGCTACCGGCACCTGGGCGAGATCGGCGAGGTCCTCGACCAGTTCGCGGACAGCCAGATCGCCAAGGTCGCCGACACCCCGCGGGCGCTGCTGGACCAGGTACTGCTGAGCCTGGTGCAGCTCGTCGGCGACGACGTCGACCGGGCGATCCGGCGCCGGGTGCACCTCGCCGGGCTGCCGCCCACCCACGAGCGGGTGCTCCAGCACCTGGCCCGGGAGCGGCTCGTCGTGTTCGACAACGAGCCACAGTCCGGCAGGTTCGCCGAGTTCGCGCACGAGGCCCTGATCCGGTCGTGGACCTACCTGCGCGACCTGGTGCGCGGCAACGCCGAGTTCCTGATCTGGCTCGACATCACCCAGCGGAGGATCCGCGAGGACGACCCGCTGCCCGAGTCGCGGATCGCCGAGGCGACCGCCTGGATCGAACAGCGGCCGGAGGAGATCCCGTTCGACGTCCACGACTTCGTCGCCAGGAGCCGGGCGGCCGCGGAGGCGCGCAACCGGGAGACGGAGGACGCGCGGCAACGCGCGGAGGCGGCCACGGACCAGGCCGAGGCGCTGCGGTTGGCGGCGGACTGTGAGCTGGTTGCGCGGCTGCCCAGGGTGCCGACCCATGTGGCGCTCGCGCTGGCGGTGGAGTCCGTACTGACGAAGCCGACGCTACAGGGCAACCTGGCGCTCCAGCACGTGCTGCGGCAGCACCCCCGGACGCTGCGGCAGATCGACTCGGGGGTCCCGCCGACGGCGGTGGTGTTCGACCGTGAGGGGACCCGCATGGCGATGTGCGGCTCCGGCGGCGAGACCCTCGTGTACGACACGGACACCGGCGAGGTGGTGGCCGCGCTCACCCACCCGTCGGCGGTGGTGGCGGCTGCCTTCGACGCCGACGGTGACCGTCTCGCCACGTCGGGGCAGGACCAGGTCGTGCGCGTCTACAACCTGGCGGACGCGGAGCCGGAGCCGCTGGAGATCCCGCAGCTCGGCGAGGTGACGTGGATCGAGTTCGACCCGGGCAGCGCGCTGCTGGCCACCGCCGACCGCAACGGCACTGCGCGCGTCCACGACGCGGCGACCGGGGCGCAGGTGGCCGAGTTCGGGCACGAGGGGCCGGTCTCGAGGGTGACGTTCGCGCCGTACGGGCAGCGCCTGGCCATCGCGTCGCACGACGGCACGGCACGCGTCGTGGACGCGAGGACCGGCCGGCGGCTGCTGGCGGTGCGGCACACAAGGGAGGTGCTCGACGTCGCGTTCGCCGAGGACGGCGCGCGGCTGGTGACGGCGAGCGGCGCCACGGCCCAGGTGTTCGACCTGCTGACCGGTGCCCCGGTGGCCCAGTGCCAGCTGGAGCGCCCGGTGACCTCGGTGGTGTTCAGCCCGGACGGCACCCTGGTCGCGGCCGCCGGACTGGACTGGACCGCGCGGATCTTCCGGGCCGGCGGCAACGGCTCGCTCGTGGTGCTGCCGCACGACGGCGCGGTCCTGGCGGTCGCGTTCTCGCCCGACAGCACCCAGGTCGCGACGGCCAGTTTCCGGTCGGTACGGGTTTTCGACGCCGCGACGGGCACCGAGCGGGCCCGCCTCGACCACGACAGCGAGGTGTTCGCGGTGGCGTTCACCGCGGGTGGCCATCGGGTCGTCGCGGCGGCGAACAACGGCTCGGCGCTGGTCGTCGACGTGACCTCCGGCGCGGAGCGCACCCGGTTCCGGCATTCGGGTGAGGTACGGGCGGTCGCCTTCGACCCGGGCGGCGCCTGGCTGGCCACCGCCTCCAACGACATGACCGCCAGGGTGTTCGACGTCGGCACCGGGCGGGAACGGGCGCGGATGCACCACCACGCCGAGGTCCTGGCGTTGGCGTACGGGCCGGACGGGCGGCGCGTGGTGACCGGCGACCGGGAGGGGTTCGCCCGCTCGTTCGACGCCCGCACCGGCGCGGAGCTCATCCTCGGCCGGCACGGCGCCGAGGTCCCAGCGGTCGCCTTCGCCGAAGCTGGCGAGGGTGACAGCGACCGGGTGGCGACGATCGGCAAGGACGGGTTCGCGCGGATCTACGACGCGCGGACCGGCGTCGAGCTGCTCGAGCTGCCACACGACGGGCCCGTCACGGCGGTCGCGTTCGACGGCGCCCGCGACCGGGTCGTCACCGGCGGGCACAACGGGGTGACCCGGGTCTTCGACGCCACCACGGGACTGGAGACCGTCGAGTTCGTCCAGGACCGGGCGGTGGTGGCCGTCGCCGTCTCGCCCGGCGGCGCGTACGTGGCGACCGCCAGCTACGACGCGACCGCGCGGATCTTCGAGGTGGCGACGGGGCGCGAGCTGGTCCGCCTGCCGCACCACGACGACGTGGTCGCCGTGGCCTTCTCACCCGACGGCAGGCTCCTCGCCACCGGCAGCTTCGACAAGTCCGCCCGCGTCTTCGACGTGGAGACGGGGATCGAACGCGGCCGGATCGACCACTTCGAGGCGGTGGTGGCCGTGGCGTTCTCGCCCGACGGGGCCCGGGTCGCGACCGCCAGCCACGACAAGACCGCCCGCCTGATCGACGCGGCCAGCGGCGCCGAGCTGGCCCGGTTCGACCATCCGGACTGGGTGACCGCGGTGGCGTTCTCACCCGACGGCACGCTCGTCGCGACCGCCTGCCGGGACGGCTCCGCCCGCACGTTCGAGGCCGACCAGGCGCTGTTGCTGGAGCGGGCGGTGCGGCACATGGTGCGGCCGATGCGCAACGGGGAGCTGCGGCAGTACGGCCTGCGCCCCAACTGCCGGCACGTCGAGCACTGGGCCCGGCACAGGGCGGAGGCGGGCGACGTCGAGGAGATGCGCCGGCTGCTCACCATTGTGCTTTCCCGCCGCGACGAGGTTTCTCTGGCCGAGGCTGAGGCACTGCTCGAACGACTCGAAAACCAGCCCGAAATCGACCTGAGTCTTGAGCGTGGCGGGTTGGCGGTCCGGCGGCACGCGTTTGACGAGGCCATTGCCATCTGGCGGCGGGCGGCACACGCCGGAAATGTCCAAGCGGTCGCGCGACTCGCGCCGATTGCCGCCGCGGACGGCAATCTTGAAGAAGCGAAGCGGCTGCTACTCAGAGCGGTGGAAGACCTTGATCAAGCCACCACGTACCTTGCGGTGGTGAGCCGCAAGCTCACGCAACGGCAGCGTAACCATCTGCGAGCGCTCGGTGGCCCTGCGGATACCGACGCGATCAACTTCCTGGGCCTCGCGGAGTACCTGGACGGCCACCCGGTCGAGGCCGGCAAGCTGTGGGCGAGCAGCGCTGAGCTGGGCAACTGGAGCGCCCCGATCCTGCTGTCGCGGCTGTAGTCCTCCCTTGTATCGCCCCGGTCCGCGATGAGCCGGACGAAAAGCGGGAATGACTACGCATGGTCACGAAACGGTGAGATGATCCAGGTGGAATACCCGATCCAGCTCCACTGGGCCACTGCGGGGTGACTGCCCGCGAGCCCGCTATGGCGCAGGCATGCATTCGGCTAGAGTGGCGGAGTTCCAGGCGCGCGTGATGATCAATACCACGGCGTTTGGTGCCTACCTGCATTATAGCAATCGCCTGACCAAGGCACCTACAGCTTCCCTAGAAGGATCAACTTGATGAAGACAAGTGTCGAAGACCGGCCGCGTCCGGCGGGTAATGCAACCGCTGTTGCCGCCCGAGTCCCGCTGACCCGTCTTTCCGACGACGACAGCCGCCGTATTGTCGAGCGCATCCTCGAAGACGTCGACGGCATTACGAGCCTCGACGTGGCCGCCTTCAATTCGTCGATCTAGCCACCACAGTGGACAGTGGCGGGCGGGTTGCGAGCGGCCTGAGCCAGTTCGTGCTCAAGGTCCACTCGCGATGTGATCTTGCCTGCGACCACTGTTACGTCTACGAGCACGCCGATCAGTCGTGGCGCCGCCAGCCGCGGACGATGGACCGCGACGTCGTCCGGGCGACCGGCGCCCGCATCGCCGAGCACGCGAAGGCGCACGGCCTCGCGAGCGTGCGGATCGTCCTGCACGGCGGGGAGCCGCTGCTGCTCGGTCCGCAGAGGATGCGCGAGCTGGTGGGGGAGCTGGTCGCCGCCCTCGATCCGTTCGTCCACGTCGACCTGCGGATGCAGACCAACGCCGTGCGGATGTCCACGGAGTTCTGCGACCTGTTCCGCGAGTTCGACATCAAGGTAGGTGTCTCCCTCGACGGCGACCGAGCCGCCAACGACCTGCACCGCCGGTTCCGCAACGGCGGCAGCAGCTACCGCGAGGTCGTCGCCGGGGTCGCACTGCTGCGCCGGCCCGAGTACCGGCGCAGCTACGCCGGCCTGCTCTGCACGGTCGACCTCGCCAACGACCCGGTCGCGGTCTACGAGGAGCTGCTGCGGCACGAGCCGCCGCGGGTCGACTTCCTGCTGCCGCACGGCACGTGGGACCACCCGCCGGCCCGCCCGGGCGGGGAGGCCGCCCCGTACGCCCGGTGGCTCGCGACGATCTACGACCGGTGGCTGGCCGACGGCCGGCCCACCGGCATCAGACTCTTCGAGTCGCTGCTGTCCACCGCCGGCGGCGGACCCAGCTACAGCGAATGGGTCGGCCTCGACCCAGCGGACCTCGTCGTGGTCGAGACCAACGGCGAGTGGGAGCTGGCCGACAGCATCAAGATCACCTACGACGGCGCCCCGGCGACGGGGATGGACGTCTTCACCCACAGCGTCGACGACGTCGCCGGCGCGCCCGGCGTCGCCCGCCGCCAGCTCGGCCTCGCCGACCTGTCCGCGACGTGCCGGGCCTGCCCCGTCGTCGCGCAGTGCGGCGGCGGCCTGTTCGCCCACCGGTACAGCACCGGGCGCGGCTTCGACAACCCGTCGGTCTACTGCCCCGACCTCATGGAGCTGATCCAGCACATGCGGCACCACCCACCGGCGCCCTCCGAGCCCGCCGCCCCCGTCCCGGACGCGATCGCCCTCCCGCTGGAGCACCTCGACGCGATCGCCCTCGCCGGCGACGACGTCACCGCGGTCGAGGCGCTGGCGTCGGCCCAGCTGGCCATCACCCGCTCGCTGCTCCGGGAGGTCACCAGGCGGTGGCCGGACGACCCGCACGTGCGCGGCGGATGGGACCTCCTGACCGCCGTCGACCAGCAGGCGCCGGAGCCCACCGATGAGGTGCTGCGGCATCCGTACGTGCGAGCCTGGGCCGTCGGATGCCTGTCCGGCACCGGCTCCGCCACCCCCGGCTACCTCGCGGTCGTCGCGGCGGCGGCGGCGATCAGGGCCGCGGCGACGGTCACGGTCACGGTGCCGGCGCAGGCCGGGCAGCTGTACCTGCCGACCCTCGGCACGGCGGTCCTCGCCGGACGCGCGCACTCGTCCGCGGTCGTGGCCGTCACCGCCGGCGGGTTCACCCTGAAGGCCGGCGACGACGCGGTGACGGTGCCCGACGCCGGCCGGGAGACCGCCGGATGGCGCCCGATCCGCCAGGTCATGCCGGGCCTCGCCCTGGAGGACGCCGACCCGCACCGCGACTGCCACAAGTGGAAGCCCACCGACCGGCTCGACGACGACACCGCGCAGCGCTGGCGCCAGGCCCTCACCACGGCCTCCCGGCTCATCGCGGTCGAGGCGCCGGCCCGCGTCGGCGGCCTGCGGGTGGGCCTGCGCACGGTGGTCCCGCTGCACGCCGCCCCCGGCGGCGACAGCCGGGCGTCGACGACGAAGCAGGCCTTCGGCACGATCGCCGCGACCCTCGCCTCCCCGGCCGAGCTCGCCGTCGTGCTGGTCCACGAGTTCCAGCACAACAAGCTCAACGCCGTCCTCGACGCCTGCGACCTGGTCGACCGCACCGACCCTCGCCGGCTCAAGGTCGGCTGGCGCACCGACGCCCGCCCTGTCGTCGGCGCCCTGCACGGCACCTTCGCCCACCAGGCCGTCGCCGACATCTGGCGCGCCAGAGCGGTCCGCACCGACGCCGCTGATGCCGCCGACGCCTGGCGCAACTACCGGATGTACCGCGACTGGACCGCCGACGCGGTCGACACCCTCCAGGCTTCCGGCGCCCTGACGACCCTCGGCACCCGCTTCGTCACCAGCATCGCCCGCTCGATGACCGCCTGGCCCGACTGACCCGACGAACCCCTACCGGCGATCCGCTCCACCTACCTTGAACGACTGTCTGCTGAACGAGCGGACTGTTCCACCAACAGCGGCATCCACGCCCAAATGTTGACGTCCGTCGTGATCGACGAATACGCCATCACCGATGACGACGCCGAAGCTCAGTCGTCGCGCCGAACCTGGCGCCGGCCACCGCTGTGAACTACGACATGTTCGTCCGGCTCTCCATCGCTCTCGGCCTCGGCGGCATGCGCCTGGAGTAGCCACTGACATCCCGAAGCAGCAGGTCAGCCGACTCCGTCGAACCAACGTGTCCCCTTGGCCCACCCGAGAAGCAATCTGCGCTCGGAGTCCGGCCATGCCCGAAGGCTCTCGGCAAGCCTGGCGCGGCCCCTCTGGTCCTTCACTGAGTAGCCGAGACAACACGCGGCTATCCAAGCCAGCGTTACCGAACCAAACCACCTGCTCGCCGCGAGGTCCGCATCGCCGACCCAGCCGAACAGTCTCTCCTGCAGCTCAGGCTGCCCCTCTGCCCGACGGCCGACCTCGAGTGACGCCCGACCCCGTAGGACCACGGACGCCGAACCATTGCCGATCATGAGAACAAGTTCGTCGACACCAAGGTCGCGGAACTCGGGTCCTCCTTATCAATTATGGTGCCTGACTCAGCCGCCGAGAATCCCTTCTCCACGTCATGGTGACCCAAAGACTTGGGCCCCGCGCCATCACGAAGCCCATCGCTCGGCACAAGGTCCGCAAGCCCGAACCGCCGCGCCGATCGGTCCCACGTTCACCTCGCCGGGCTTTCACCTGAGGCGTTGCGTGCGGCTCACAAACCGACGTGCCAAAGCGATCGGTCAGCTCGCGTCGGGCCTGAGACCGAGAACAAGGGCCGAGGGTCCTCTTGTCGGGTCACGACTGGAGGTTACGGCGCCGGGGCGGTCAACGTCGTTCAGCAATCTGTAGCGTCTCGGCGACGTCGCTCACCGCGGCAAGGTTGTTCCCTCTGAGCGCAGCGTGAATAGGCTCCCGGCTGCGCTTGAGCACCGACGTGATGGGCCGCTCGGCTCTGAGTACCCCGGACCCAGGCCTGAAGGTCGCTGGAGTCGACGACATAGCCGAGCTGGAACGCCTCACGGTTGTACGCCTGCTGTCGCTGGCGAAGGTCGCCAAGCCCCGAACCCGCAAACCCACCGCGTGGACCGCCGAGGAGGCCAAGACCTTCCTGGAGGCCGCCCAGGAGGCCTCGGACCCGTTCTACGCCGCGTACGTGCTGATCCTGGTACAGCGTGGGCCCCCGAGGCGGCGCAGCTGACGAGCCCACCGATCAGAGCGCCACGCGACGGTCTTGAGGAGGCGTGGGTGGAGCAAAGCTCCCCCAATGGAGAGCGCGGGCCCCCGAGGCGGCGCAGCCGACGAGCCCACCGATCAGAGCGCCACGCGACGGTCTTGAGGGGGCGTGGGTGGAGCGAAGCTCCCCCAATGGGGAGCGCGGGCCCCCGAGGCGGCGCAGCCGACGAGCCCACCGATCAGAGCGCCACGCGACGGTCTTGAGGGGGCGTGGGTGGTGCG
>NZ_JBEXUD010000037.1:0-74988 GCF_040614215.1 Dactylosporangium sp. NPDC006015 | reverse complement strand
TGGAGCGAAGCTCCCCCAATGGGGAGCGCGGGCGAAGCCCGTGCGCGGGGAACCAACTCCACCACCAACGCGAAACGGCGCAGTCCGTTGAGCAGACTGCGCCGATTGGTGGAGTTGAGGGGACTCGAACCCCTGACCCCCTCGATGCGAACGAGGTGCGCTACCAGACTGCGCCACAACCCCAACCGGCCCGCCGGAGTGGGCCGGGGCCAAGAGTAGCAAACGGGTTGGACGGGGCGCGAATCAGATCACTGACCTGACGCCCGCGTGTCGTAGGGGCGGCCTCGGACGGCGCCCAGGGCGCCCAGGCGGGCCGCTTCGCGGCGGGCCCGGTCGCGTTCGGCGAGCTGGGCGGCGACGGCCTCGCGGCGTTGGGCGGCGCGGCGGAGTTGTTCGCGGCGGACCTGGGCCTGGCGGCGGGCGATCCATGCGGCGTACTGGGCTTCGCGGCGCCGGCGGCGCTGCTCGGCGAGGGCGCGGGTGCGCAGGTGGGCGACGTAGGCGACGAGCAGCGCGCCGGTGACGGCGAAGCCGACCCAGAAGCCGGTGCTGACGAGGGCGACGCCGCCGAGCTCGACGAGGTTGAGCAGGACGAGGGCGAGCAGGACCCGGCGGCGGCGGTACATGGCGCGGGGCGCCCGGTGTGGACGGCGCCGGCGGGCGGTGGGCGGCACGACCCGCAACGGCGGCGGGGCGGCGCCGCCGGGAGAAGAACCGGGAGAGGAAACTGTGCGGTGCACCACTGTGCGGGGCGGGTTGACCGGGCGGCGGCCGGGGATCGTGCGCCGGCGGCGGTCAGCGCGCATTCCGGCACGGGTCAGCACCCGTGCCGTGGACAACGCCCGCTCCGCCACCAGCCGCTCTGTGGCGTCGTACCGGCGCACCAACGCGGGCGCCAAGGCCAGGAGCCCAGCAGCGGCAAGGACGGCGAGGAGCACCGAGGTCGGCACCCTCACGCCTCCGTTCACCGACTTCGTGCGCCGGTCCCCCCAGGCGCGCGAAGTCATCCAAGTCTGTGGAAGTTACAGCGTGGTAACTCCGACTCAGAACAGTACGGGTTGCGCAGCGTTACACCACGTCAACACGCAGGAGGAAACACCCGAAAAGGAGGAGCCGAGCGGGAGGGGCCGGAATGAAGGGGCCGGAAGTCAGCCCGCGAGGACCTTGTGCCAGCGGGCGAGGAGGCCGCCCTCGGTGGAGACGTCCTCGGTGGTCATGGCGTAGCCGAGGTGGTCCCGCCAGTCGCCGTCGATGTGCAGGTAGCGGTGGTGGTACGCCTCCTGGCGGAAGCCGAGCTTCTCCACGACGCGCCGGCTGGCGAGGTTGTCGGGCCGGATGTTGACCTCGATGCGGTGCAGGCCGCCGACGCTGAAGGCGTGGTCGACGGCGAGCGCGAGCGCGGTCGGGGTGATGCCCTTGCCCGCGTGGCGGGAGTCGACCCAGTAGCCCGCGTAGCCGGAGCAGAAGGCGCGCCGGACGATGTTGCCGAGGGTGAGCTGGCCGACGAGCTGGTCCTCGTAGCAGACGGCGAACGGCATGGCGCTGCCGGTGCGGGCGGCGCGGCGCAGGTCGGCGTGCACGGCACGGAAGGCGGCCGGCGAGTTGAGGTCGTGCCACGTCCCGTACGGGGTGGGCTCCCACTTCGACAGCCACTGCTCGTTGGCGCGGCGGACCTCGGCCCACAGGCGGGCGTCGGCGCGCCGGTAGGGCCGGAGGGTGACGGGACCGTCGGTCAGGACCGCCGGCCATCCAGGCTGACTCATCGCCGTCTATCCAACATGATGACGTCCACTGTAGAGCCCGCGGCGGCGCTGATCACCTTCTCGCCCAGGACCATGAGCCCGTTGGCGTCGGCGAGGCCTGACAGCGTGTACGGGCCACCGGCGAGCGGCATGACGGTGTAGCCGCCACCGCGGCGCTCGGTGATGTACGCGGGGCGGAACTCCCGCATGCCGGAGGGCGAGCTGACGGTCTCCAGCAGGTGTGCGCGCACGCTGGGCCGGAAGACGGGGTCCGCGCCGGCGAGCAGCTGGATGACGGGCCGGGCGAGCACCTCGAAGCCGATGAGCGCGGCGCCGGGGTCGCCGGGCAGGCAGACGATCGGCACGCCGTTGACGCCGGCGGCGCCGCCGATGGTCCCGTAGCCGAGCGACGAGCACGGGTACACGGAGAGGTCCGAGAAGACCACGGACCGCGACAGGATGCGCCGGACCATGTCGCCGGGGCCGGTGCCGGTGCCGCCGGTCGTGATGATGAGGTCCGCGCGCAGCATCTGGTCGTCGAGCAGGCCGCGGAGCCCCTCGGGGTCGTCGTCGCAGATGCCGACGCGGTACGCGTGGGCCCCGGCCTCGGCCGCCGCGGCGGTGAGGGCGTGGGAGTTGGCGTCGACGACCTGGCCGGGCTGGCTGGCGCGGCCGACGTCGACGAGCTCGTCGCCGGTGGCGATCACGACGACGCGGGGGCTGGGGCGCACGACGACGTGCCCGATGCCGCTGGCAGCGAGGACGGACACCAGCGGCGGGGTCACGTACGCACCGGCGCGGGCGAGGACCGCCCCGGCGGGCAGCTCGTCGCCGGCGCGGCGCACCCCGTGGCCGCGCTTCGTCGGGTGGTACACCTCGACCGCCGCCATGCCCTGGTCGGTCATGCCGGGCGGGACCACCACGTCCGCCGAGACCGGCATCAGGGCGCCCGCGGCGACGGAGAAGCAGGTGCCGGGGGTCAGCCGGACCGGCCGCCAGCTGGAGGCGACGAGGTCACCGACGACGCTGAGCCGGACCGGGCGGCCCGGCTGAGCGTCGCTGATGTCGTCGAACCGGGCGGCGTAGCCGTCGATCGCGGAGTGGTCGAACGCGGGCACGGGACCCGGTCCGACCACGTCCTCGGCGAGCACGTTGCCGTGCGCGGCGGTGATCTCAAGGTCCAGCGGGGGCAACGGGCGCAGGCCCCGGAGCACGCCGGCGAGATAGTCGGCGAGTGGGACGCGCGCGTTCGACCCGACGCCCGCATCGCGTGCGGCGTCGTGGTGGGAGCCCGTCGCTGGAACCGCTGTCACCCGCGCAGATCCTTCTCCACGAACTGGGTCAGCCACTCGCTGAACGCCGGGCCGAGGTCGTCGCGCTTGCACGCGAGCTGGACGACGGCCTGCAGGTACCCGAGGGGCATGCCGGTGTCGTACCGGGTGCCGCGGTAGACGATGCCGTGCACCGGGGTGCCCTCGGCGAGCAGCAGGGCCATCGCGTCGGTCAGCTGGATCTCGCCGCCGGCGCCGGGGCCGATGCGGCGGATCGCGTCGAAGAGGGTGGGGGGCAGCACGTACCGGCCGATGACCGCGAGGTTGCTCGGCGACTCCGCGGGCTTCGGCTTCTCCACGAGGCCGGTCACCTTCAGTACCTCGCCCGCGTCCGCCGACAGGTCGGACGGCTCGACGGACGCGATCCCGTAGCGGCTGGTCTCGTCGGGCTCGACCTCGATGAGCGCGAGGACGATGCCGCCGGTCTGCGCCTGGAGGTCGAGCATCGCGGGCAGCAGCGGCTCGGTCTCCTCGACGAACTCGTCGCCGAGCAGGCACGCGAACGCTTCGCTGCCGACGTGCGACTCACCGTACGAGATGGCGTGACCGAGGCCGAGGGGCTCGCCCTGCCGGCAGGTGTAGATCTCGGCGAGCTCGCTGGGGCGCTTGACCGCGGCGAGCCGCTCGTCATCGCCCTTCTCCTGCAGGCGCGCCTCAAGGTCGGGACGGCGGTCGAAATGATCGACCATCGATGTCTTGCCCCTGCCGGTGACCAGCAGGATGTCTCGGATGCCGGCTGCCGCGGCCTCTTCCACGATGTACTGGAGGACGGGCCGGTCAACGACCGGCAGCAGCTCTTTCGGCACGGCTTTGGTCGCCGGGAGGAAGCGGGTGGCCAGGCCCGCCGCCGGGATCACGGCTTTGACAGCCCGCTGGCGCTGCGCCGCGGGCTGGTGAGGAGTCGTGTCAGGCATGTGGCAAGGCTAGCCGCCGCGGCTCTGTCGTGGCGGTTGTGCCGCCTTTGGCGCGCCGGGCGTCACCTCCGTACTAGCCTTCGCGGGCCCCTGCGCACCCGTGAACGACTCCTGTGCACCCGGAAGTGCACCCGGAAGTGCACCCGGAAGCGCACCCGGAAGCGGCACTGCCACGACCACGTCGGGGGCGATCTTGTACGTGTCGCGGCCGGCGGCCTTGGCCGCGTAGAGCGCGTCGTCCGCGGCCTCCAGCACGGCCGCTCCCGTCGCGCCGTGGATCGGGAAGACCGCGATGCCGATCGAGACCGTCACCGGGATGCGCCGCGGCGGCTGGCCGGGCGTGGAGGAGACCACGAGGACCGGGCTGCGCCGTACCGCGGCACCGAGGCGCTCGGCGAGGACCGCGGCGCCGGCCGCGTCGGTCTCCGGCAGCAGCACGACGAACTCCTCGCCGCCCTGCCGGAACGCGAAGTCGACCTCGCGGATCTCCGCCCGGAGCCGGCGGGCGAACTCGGCCAGCACCGCGTCCCCGGCCGCGTGGCCGTAGGTGTCGTTGACCTCCTTGAACCGGTCGAGGTCCAGGGCGAGCGCGGCGAGGCTGCGGCCGAACCGGCTGGCCCGCTCGACCTCGCGGCGCAGCGACTCGCGCAGGTACCGGTAGTTGGACAGGCCGGTCAGCGGGTCGGTGAGGGACAGCCGCTGCGCCTCCTCGTGCACCCGGACGTTGTCGACGGCGACGGCCGCCTGCCCCGCGAACGTCCGCAGCGTGATCAGGTCGGCGTCGTCGAACTCGTCGAAGCCGTGCCGGTCGTACAGGGCCAGGACCCCGCGCGCGGCGGGCGGCAGGTCGGACTGGGGCTCCAGGCCAGTGGTGGGCCCCACGCCGGGCGCCGCGATCGGGACCGCGACGTACGTGATGCAGCGCGGCTCGACGGGTGCCAGGACCGGCCCGTCCCGGTCGACCCGGCCGCGCCGCGGCTCACCGGAGGCGGCGACCGTGCCGAGCAGCCCGTCGCCGAGCTGGAGCCGCAGGTCGGCGACGTCGAACCCGGCGAGCCCCTCGGCCACCTGCCCGCGCAGCTCGCCGCTGGCCGGGTCGACCATCAGCACCACCCCGGACTGCGCGCCGGTCGCGGCCGCCGCCGTCTGCAGGATGACCTGCAGGATCCGGTCGAGGTCGTGGGTGCCGGCAAGGGTGTCGCCGAGGACGCCGAGCTGCCCGCGCAGCTGGTCGCGGCTGGCGGTCAGCGCCTGCACGTACCCCTGCATCTCGCGGGTCATCCGGTTGAACGTCTGGCCGAGCCGGCCGACCTCGTCCTGGCTGCGGACGGGCACGCGGGCGCTGAGGTCGCCGTCGGCGACGCGCTCGACCGCCTGCGCCAGCTCGGTCAGCGGGTGGGTGGTGGAGCGGGCCAGCCACCAGGCGACGCTGACCGCGACCACCCCGGCGCAGGCGACGACGGCGACGAGCACCGCGTAGAGGCCGCCGGTGTCGGGCTCGGGCACCGACAGGGCCAGGGTCAGCGGCTGGTCGGGCCGCGGCTCGAGCCGCCGGACCAGCAGGCCGCCGGGCGTGGTGCCGGTCGCGTCGCGGTCGAGCTTGGCGGCGACGCGCACCGACTCCGACTCCGACGCCGTCTGGTCCGTCGCGAGCGAGTCGACCCGCACGCCGCTGGCGTCGGTGAGCCAGGCGAGGAGGGTGGCGTCGACGGGCTCGACCGCGTACGCCCGCCCGATGCGCCGCGAGCTCGGGTCGAGCACGTCGACGGACGCGGCGATCGCGGCGAACGGCGCGTGGGCCGGCGCGGCGCAGTCGGCCCACGGCTTCGGCGGCAGCACGCCCGCGGTGGTGAGCACGGTGCCGTCGGCGCCGCTCACCTCGACCGCGCGGGCGAGCCCGCGCTGGACGGTCCGCTGGGCCGCGTCGGGCTGGTCGCCGTCGGCGGTGACGAGGGCCGTGGTCTCGGCGGCGAGCCGCAGCCGCTGGCAGGTGACGGCGAGGGCGGCCTCGACGTTCTGCGCGCCGGACTCGAGCCGCTCCTTGGCCCGCTGCTGGCTGACGGCGGAGACGGCGATGCCGACGAAGATCGCGCCGAGCAGCACCGGTCCGAGCACGACCGCCAGGAAGGCGGCGGTGAGCCGCGCCCGCAGCGTCACGTCCGTCCTCCCGAAGCTGTGTTTCTGCGATGCTGTCACAGATGAGGAGGATTTGAGCGGTGCCGCCTGCGGTGTCCCCGAAATCCGAGCTCCGGTCGCACATCCGGTCCGCTCGGCGCTCCTCCGCGCACCCATTTTCCGACAAGTCGCTCATTGAGGCTGTTACCGCCATGGTACGGGCAGCCGGCGCACGCACGGTCGCCGCTTACGCGCCGCTGCCGTTCGAGGCGGGCGGCCCGGAACTCCTGCCCGCACTGTCCGCCGTGGCGCCACAGGTCCTGCTGCCCGTGCTGCTGCCCTCGCGCGACCTGGACTGGGCCCGCTACGACGGGACGCTGGCCGGCGGGCCGCTCGGCCTGTCCGAGCCGACCGGCCCGCGGCTCGGCGTCGACGCGGTCCGGTCGGTCGACCTGATGCTGGTCCCGGCGCTCGCCGTCGGGCTGGACGGGACGCGGCTCGGCCAGGGCGGCGGCTCCTACGACCGGGTCCTCGCCCGGGTCACGGCCCCGACGATCGCCCTGCTGCACCCGGGTGAGCTCCTGCCGTCCGTGCCCGCCGAGCCGCACGACCAGCGGGTCTCGGGAGCCCTGGTGGGGGCTACCGCCAGGTATGAGACCGCCCACCTCCACTGGACGAAAGGATGTGCGATACCGCACTATTGGCACTCGATAGGGTTGAGTGCCAATGATGGAGGCTGAACGGTGCCTACCTACCAATACGCCTGCACGGCCTGCGGCCACCAGCTCGAGGCGGTGCAGTCGTTCACGGACGACGCGCTGACCGAGTGCCCGGAGTGCCAGGGCCGCCTGCGCAAGCAGTTCTCCGCGGTGGGTGTGGTCTTCAAGGGCTCGGGCTTCTACCGCACCGACTCCCGCTCCTCGACGAAGTCGAGCAACTCCTCGTCGTCCTCGTCGTCCTCTGAGTCGAAGTCGTCGTCGGACTCGAGCTCGTCCGCCTCGTCGTCGTCCTCCGACTCGAAGCCGGCCGCGGCCGCGTCGTCGAGCGCCTCCTCGGCGGGCGCGTCGACGAAGTCGGCCTCCTCGACCACCTGAGGTCGCCCGCACCACCCGGCGCTACGCCCCACCGGTCACCGGTCCGGGGCGTAGCGCTGTCTGTGCCGGTCCGTCAGTCCCAGTGCGGGGGGCGGTCGGCGAGCAGGCGGTCGTCGTTGGACGCGCTGCGCTCGCCCCAGCCGGCGTCGGTGTCGTCGGTCGTGGTGTCCGGCAACACGACCAGCTCGTCGGCGAAGTCTTCGAAGCTCACTTCGCGCTGCTCATCGGTGGATGCCCACTCGTTCGTCGTCGCCACGCCGCGAGCGTACTCCGGCGAGTTTGCGGGAAGTTGGCCGAATGACGACAGTCGCCCTTCCGTCGACAGGTCACACTCGGCGGCATGACAGACGACAGTGCCCCCCAGCACCAGACCGACCCGCAGCAGGCGGAGCAGGCGGCGGACGAGCAGCCGACCGTGCGCCTGGACCAGGGCGACCCGGACGCCACCCGTCCGATGTCGCTCGCCGATCTGCTGAACAGCGACTGAGGTTCCCCCACCGGGCCGGGTCTGACGGCCGGGCCCGGTGGGTACGCTCGTGGCGTGAGTGACGACGCCTTCTGGCGGCGGCCGCCGGAGGGGGCCGCACCGCCACCGCCGGCTGCGCCGGCCGAGCCCGCGGCGGTTCCCTACACCGGCGCGCCGCGCAGCGCGCCGCCCCCGCGCGGGTGGCGGCCGCCGACCGTCGAGCGACCGGCGGCGCCGCGGAAGCTCCCGGCCCAGGATCCCGAGCGGATCGACCGGGAGGAGCAGGCCGCGACGATCCTGACCAAGGGGATGGGGATCTTCGCCGGCGCGGTCATCCTCGTGCTGCTGCTGATCTTCTGCGGCCGCCTGCTGTTCTGAGGGCTAGAAGCCGTCCCAGACCATCTTGGCGCCGGTGTCGCCGGCCTTGAAGACGTAGTAGAGGGCGGCCACCGCCAGCACCACGGTCAGCCCGCTGAGCGCCCAGTGGGCGACGGCGGGGCCGATCGGCTCGCCCGGGGCGGGGCGGACGACGTACGCCATGACGAGCGCGACCAGGACAAGACCCACCACGATCAGAAACAGCGTGCTGCCGAAGTCCTCGTGCTCGCTGATCTTCGCCTGCAGCTGGTCGGACTGGAAGTTGGGGCTCTCCTCGAACGCCTCGCCGGACTCCTTGGCGGCGAACACGGCGCCGGGGGTGGCGACGGCCAGGACGATCATCGTCCAGCGGACGTGGCGGCGCGCGGCCGGCCAGACGGCGTACAGGATGCCCGCCACCGCCAGCAGCGGCACGAGCACGACTGCCGCATGGATGAAGAACGGGTGAGCCGGTAGACCGAGCACACGTTCGAACACGGGGCCTCCTCTTCGTCGGTGCGATCCTCCCCCACCGGACGTGTACACAACCCGAGTACCGGCAGTTCAATCAAGAGCCCGGAAACATTTGAACGGTTCCAGGGTGCGTGGTGTTATTGAAAGCGTGTCGGGTGAGGACTTGCTGCGCGCCCGGGGTCTGCGGGTGACGCGGCCCCGGCTGGCCGTGCTGGAGGTCCTGGAGGCGTCGCGGGGGCAGGCGCAGGGTCACCTGGACGTCGACCAGATCGCCGCGCGGGTCCGGGCCCGGCTCGACACCGTCTCCACCCAGGCCGTGTATGACGTGCTCAGCGCGCTGTCCAGGGCCGGCCTGGCGCGGCGGATCGAGCCCGCCGGCAGCCCCGCGCGATACGAGTCGCGCGTCGGCGACAACCACCATCACATCGTCTGCCGCGGGTGCGGGGAGATCGCCGACGTGGACTGCGCGGTCGGCGACGCGCCGTGCCTGACGCCGTCGCAGGCGCACGGGTTCGTCCTCGATGAGGCCGAGGTCACGTTCTGGGGGCTGTGCCCCGCCTGCCAGCAGCGGCTCGCCGACGACACGGTCGAGGACCTGCCGAGTTGAGCGACCCGGGGCTCTTCGGACCGGACTCGGTCACCTGGCGGGTGCACCGGGAGCCCATCGTCACCGTCGGCGGCCTGCGCAGCCTGTACCTGCAGGCGCTGCTCCCCCGGGCGGTCGCGGGCGTGGAGCAGAACAGCCGGTACCGCAAGGACCCGTGGGGCAGGTTCCAGCACACCGCCATGTACGTGGGGACGGTCGTCTACGGCACGACCGAGCAGGCCGAGCGCGCCGGCCGCCGGGTGCGGGCGATCCACGCGAAGATGACCGCGACCGACCCACGCACCGGCGAGCGCTTCCGCGTCGACGACCCCGACCTGCTGCGCTGGGTGCACGTCACGGAGGTCGAGTCGTTCATGGAGGCCGCCCTGCGGGGCGGGCTGCGGCTGAGCGGGCCGGAGATCGACCGCTACTACGCGGAGCAGACCAGGGCGGCGGCGCTCGTCGGGCTCGACCCCGCCACGGTGCCGGACTCGGCGGCGGCGGTCGCGGACTACTACGAGCGGATGCGTCCCGAGCTGGAGCTGACCGTCGACTCCGCGGCCACGGGGCTGTTCCTGACGCTGCCCCCGCTGCCGTACGGGCTGGGCCTCACCCCCGTCCGGGGCGCCGCGTTCGGGGTGTCGGCGCTGGCGATCGGCCTGCTGCCGGCGTGGGCGCGCCGCCTGTACGGGCTGCCCGGCCTCCCCGGGACGGATCTCATCGCGTCGGCGAACGCGCTGGTCCTCGGCCGGATGCTGAGCGTCATCCCGATCGACTGGATCTCCCCGCTGCGCCGCGACGCGATGCGCCGCCTCGCCTCCTGAGGACCCTCACACCACCGTCACACCGTCACACCTTCGCGCTTCGCCGCGTTGAGCGGTTGGCATGAAACTTCCATGGCTCGCGCTCGCCCTGGCCACCGCCGCGCTTCCGCTGGCGCTCGGCACCGCCCCGCTCGACGTTGTCCAATATGCCGGATATTTCGTTTATGCCGTCATCGTGCCAGGGACGCTGCTGTACCGCGCGATCCGGCCCACACCGCGGTCGCTGCTCGAAGATCTCACATACGGCACGGTCGTCGGGCTGCTCGCCGAGACCGCCTTCCTGACCGTCGCGAGCCTGCTCGACCTGCGCGGCTGGCTGTGGGTGTGGCCACTGCTGGTGATCGTCCCGCTGGCCCGCTTCCGGAAGCACCCCGACTATCCCGAGCGGCCGACGGCGGCCTGGTCGTGGGCGGTCGCCGGGATCGCGGCCGGGTTCCTCGCGTACCTGACGGCGGCGTTCCTGGCGGTCAACCCGGCGCTGCCGACCGGCGGCGCGCACGACTACATGATCGACCAGCTGAACCTGCTCGCCGTCAGCGCCGACCTGAAGCACCACTTCCCGCTCACCGTCCCCGAGCAGGGCGACCGGACGCTGGGCTACCACTGGTTCGCGTACGGCCACGTCGCCGCGAGCAGCCTGATCAGCGGCGTCGACCTGCCGGTCGTGTGGTTCCGGCTGGACCTGCCGGTGCTCGCCGTGCTGGCCGTGTGCCTGCTCGCGGTCACCGGCCGGCGGGTCGCCGGGCATCCGTGGGCGGGCCCCGTCGCGGCGGCGCTGATGTTCACCGTCGGCGAGCTCGTCCCGCAGCGGCAGGTGCCGGCGTTCTTCGGCTCGATCACCGCGTACTACAGCTGGTCGAGCCGCTCGCTGCTGTTCGGCGCGGCGCTGAGCATGCCGCTGATCGCGGCGACCGTGTCCGTGCTGCGCGGCGGCGGGCGGCGGGACTGGCTGCTCGTGCTGCTGTTCGCGGCCGGGACGACCGGCGCGAAGTCGACGATCGTCCCGCTCTTCGGGGCGGGGGTCGCGGCCGTCTGCGCGGTACACCTCCTGCGGCGACGGCCACAGTGGACCCCTTGGCTGCTCGGTGGGCTGCTTGCCGCGGTCACGGTGGGTGCGGTCGCCGTCCTCTACGGGTTCGAGGGGCAGGGTCTGCGATGGGGTCCCTTCGCGATCATGCTGGACTTCGTCGGGAGCCAGCGCCACGGCACCACGGTGCGCGACGTCCCGCTCATCCTGTGGGGCCTCGGCGCGTACGGCATCGCGATGGGCGCCCGCCTCGCCGGCGTGCTGTTCGTTCGCCGCTGGGATGACGCCTGCGTCTTCCTGGCCGGCACGACCGCCGCTGGCGTCGCCGGCACGCTGTGCGTCTGGCACGTGTCGTGGAGCGAGCACTTCTTCGTCGTCGCCGCCTGGCCGTGCGCGGCGATCCTCTCGGCGACCGGCCTGGTCCGCCTGCCCGGCGCACCGCGCGCGCTGTGGACGGCGCTCGCGGTGGCGGCGGTGCTCGCGGCGGTGTCGGTCGCGTTCACCCTGCCGGTGCCGCGGCATCGCTGGTGGGTGCCGCTGCCGGTGTACGCCCTGGGCGCCCTCGTCCTGGTGTCGGCCCTGCTTCTGCACCGGCGCGCCGGGGTCTTCGGGGCCCTGGTCGTGGTGCTCTTCGCCGGTGCGGCCCGGCTGCCGTTCGACGCGGCGACGAACGCGAACCTCGGCGTCGCGTACCACATCCGGATCACACCCGACCAGGTCGCCGGCGCCCGCTGGCTGCGCGCCCACAGCACCCCCGCCGAGTACGTGGCCACGAACGTGCACCGTGTCGGCGGCAGCGGCCTGATGCAGGGGCAGAGCCTCGCCTACTGGATCTCCGCGTACAGCGAGCGCCGCGTCCTCCTGGGCAGCTGGGGCTACTCGCCCGAGTCGACGGAGTCGCAGTCCCGCGCGCACCGCATCGGCCCGGCGCTCACCTACTGGGATCCGGAGCGGCTGGCGCTCAACGACGCGGCCGTGCTCGACCCGACCCCGTCACGACTGTCGTGGCTGTGGCGGCAGCGCGTCCGCTGGATTCTCGTCGACCGCGCCCACGGTACGCCGACCGCGGCCCTGCCCGCCCTCACCGACCTGTCCTGGCAGCGCGGCGACATCGCGGTCTACCGGCTCCGCGCGCCCTCGAACTGCACGCCCGTCAGCTGCTCCGACAGCGTCCAGAGCCGCTGAGCGTCGGCCGGGTCCTTCGCCCGCGCGACCGGCTCGACGACGCTCGGCCAGCCCCGGTTCTCCCCCATGCCGTCGGGCCCGATGAACTGCCCGCCTTCCGCCCGCGGGTCGACCGCCGCGTACAGCTGGTTGAGCGCCCCACGGGCGGCGGGCTGCGCGAGGACGGCGTTGCCAACGCGCATGAACGCCTTCATGACGCCGGTCGGCCCGGACGTCTGCAGGTTCGTCGCCGAATACCCCGGATGCGCGAGGATGCTGCGCACCGGCGAGCCGGCCCTCCGCAGCCGCCGGTCGAGCTCCAGCGCGAACAGGACGTTGGCGAACTTCGACTGGCTGTAGTACCTCGTCGGCGAGTAGCTCCCGGCCCCGTCGAGGTCGTCGTAGTGGATCCTGCCGGGCCGGTGCAGCGTCGAGCTGACCGTGACGACCCGGTCGCTGATCAGGCTGTCGTTGCCGCCGTTGCCGTCGTTGCCGCCGTTGCCGTCGTGGCCGTCGTTGCCGGCGCCGAGGAGGAGGCAGGTGAGCGCGAAGTGCCCGAGGTGGTTCGCGGCGAACTGCAGCTCGTGCCCCTGCGCGCTCAACGTCCTCGGCGGCATCATCACCCCGGCGTTGTTGACGAGCACGTCGATCGCTTCCCGGTCGCGGCGCAGCCCCACGGCCAGCGCCCGCACGGAGTCGAGATCCGCCAGGTCCACGATCCTGAGCTCCCCGCCCCCGAGCTTCTGGACCGCCGCCCGGCCCTTGGCCTCACTACGGACCGCCATGATCACCCGAGCGCCCTTGGCCAGCAGCGCGCGCGTCGTCTCGTACCCGAGCCCGCTGTTGGCCCCGGTGACGAGGAACGTCTTCCCGCCCTGATCCCCGATCTCCGCCTCAGTCCATCGCATGCCTGCATCTTCACTCGACGTGGCACTGAGTGTCAACGGTGCGCTTAAGTGCCATAGTTGCCGTACGGCGAATAGAATGCCCTGCGTGAGCCTCGCCGAACGCAAACGCCAGCTGGTCCGCGACGAGCTGACCGATGCCGCGCTGCGGCTCCTGGCGTTTCAGGGGTTCGAGGAGACCACCATCGACCAGATGGCCGCCGCCGCGGGCGTGTCCCGCAGGACGTTCTTCCGCTACTTCCAGTCCAAGGAAGACGTCATCATCGAGCACCTCAGCGACCTCGGCCGCCAGCTCACCACCACCCTGTCCACCCGCCCCGCCGCCGAACCCCCCGCCGTCGCCCTCCAGCACACCCTGCGCACCTTCACCGACACCTTCTGGGAGCACCCCGAGAAGTCCCGCCGCCTGGCAAAGATCATGGTCACCACCCCACCGCTGCTGGCCCGCTACCTGGAGCGCCAGGTCAGCTGGCGCGCCGCCCTCTCCACCGAGCTCGCCACCCGCCTGGGCACCGACCCCACCACCGACCCCCGCCCCGCCGTCCTGGTCGCGGTCGCGTTCGCCGCCTTCGACACCGCCCTGATGCGCTGGGTCACTGCGGACCCCTCCCCCGACCTGAACACCCTCCTCACCACCTGCTTCACCGCCGCCTTCCCCAATTGATCAAACGGCGAATCCGACTGCGGGGACGGCCGGATCGGGAGTTGACCCCTGATCCTGGACACCTGAGGCCCGGACGGCCACCAGCCCGACCACCGCCAAGGTCGAGCACTGCGCACCGTAGGCCGATCCCGCGCCGCAAGCCGGGCACCGCGCTCGGCATGCCGGCTATCCCGCCACCGGCCACCGCGAACAGGCGGCGCCGGCACCAAAGGCGCCAGCACAGACCACTCGTCACCACGCGCCACACCGGTTCAACGCACGAACCCCATGAGCCGCGAGACAGAACCTGGCCCCTCTACCGGCAACCACTCCGCCTCCGCCACCACTCAGTCCTGCCTCGCCCACACGACCGCTCCTCCATCACCGCAACGCCCAACCCCGCACCCTGCCGCCCACCGCCCCAGCACTCATCACGACCCCTGATCGCGCCCCGCCCACACGGTCGCTCGCCCACCACAGCACCCAGCAGCCGCCGGCACCGCCACCCGGTCGCGCCTCGCCCACACGGCCGCTTGAGCACCGCCGGATCGACCGGCAGCCCCTTCCCCCTCCTCTCCCACCCACCCGCCCTCACCCACAGACATTGATCAATGTCCACGTTTGCACCCTTTGCTCCATCGAGGTTGCGCGATCCACCCACAAAGTGATCTCCGATTTGCAGGTGGATCGCGCAACGTCAATGCCGAAATGGGGCATCTTGGGGCATTGACCAACGTCATGGCGTAAGCCAGGCAGCCAGACCGGGCAACCAGACCAGGCGGCCGTCGGGATCGGTGTCGGCCAATCGCTGATGCCAGTCCGCATGGAGGGCGAGCCCGTCCTGGTCGATACGCCAGCGCCACGGCTGCACCTCCTGCATCGAGGGGCGTTGAGGGCCAGACCGGGCGGCCAGGTCCTGTCTCGCGGACGCCGAAATGGGGCATCTCTGGGCATTGACCAGCGTCTTGGCACGAGCCGGGCAGCTAGACCGGGCAACCAGACCAGGCGACCCAGACCGGGCAACCAGACCGCGGCCGTCGGGATCGGTGTCGGCCAATCGCTGATCCCAGTCCGCATGGAGGGCGAGCCTGTCCTGGTCGATACGGCTGCGTCCCCTGCATCGAGGGGGCGTTGAGGGCCAGACCGGGCGGCTAGGTCCTGTCTCGCGGATCATGGTTGTCGGGAACCGCCCGTAGCCAGTCGAGCATCTCGACCAGGTCGATGGTGGCTGGAAGCGGCTTCCCGATGTCGTTGCGGGTGGCCCGCCCGCGCCGGTGTTCGCCGGTTGAAGCCGCGTTCGACCTGGTTGCGCCGGCAGTAGGCGGCGCGGTCGAAGTCCGGTGAGCCTGCCGCCGGCCCGCTGGACCGATACCCGGTCCAGCAGCGACTCCAGCTGACGGGTGCCCGCCGCCTGGCCAGGGGTGATCCGGGTAGCAAATGGAACGAACCAACCGCACGATCCGGGAGACGAAACCTGAGGGGAACGGGAAGCGGGCGGGCTACGTGGTGGGGCGGTCCACGGCGGTCCAGGGGTCCTTCGGGGTGGCGTCGAGGCCGGCGGGGCAGGAGCGGCGGAAGTCGCACCAGGAGCACTGCGGGCCGGGGGCGACCGGGAAGGCCTCGTCGGCGGGGGTGCCGGCGGCCAGGGCGGCGTCGGCGGTGGTGATGTCGGCGGCGGTGGCTTCGGCGCGGCGGAGGTGGCGGGCGAGGGAGTCGTCGGTGTGGTCGTGGGCGGCGACGGTGCCGGTCGGGAGGTGGTGGAGCTCGACGCGGTGGCAGGGCTTGCGGAAGACGCGGGAGGCGGCGATCGCGTAGAGGGCGAGCGCGCGCGAGCCGCGGGCGTCGTCGGCGGTGACGCCGGAGCGGCCGGTCTTGTAGTCGACGATGACGAGGTGGCCGTCGCGCTGGTCGATGCGGTCGACGCGGCCGGAGAGGGCGAGGGTGTCGGTGCGGGCGGCGACGGTGCGCTCGACGCCGAGTGGCTCGTCGTGGGGGTCGAGGCCGTCCACATAGGACTCGAGCCAGCCCAGGGCCCGGCGGAAGACGTCGCGCTCCTGGGCCTCGTCGCGGTAGCCCTCGCCGACCCAGGTGGCCTTCAGCAAGGTGGGCAGGGCGGAGCGGTCGCGGCGGTCGGGGTCCAGCGCATACCAGCTGCGCAGTGCCGTGTGGACGGATGCGCCGAGCGAGTTGTGCGCCCAGGGCGGGCCCTTGGGCGGGGTGGGGCGGTCGACATAGGTGAACCGGTAGCGGCGCGGGCAGTCCTCATAGCTGCCGAGCTTGCTGGGCGTGCAGGTGAACAGGCGCCGGGGCGGGGCGAATAGGCCGAGCTGCTCGTTCTCCACACCCCGATCCTGCCACCGCGGTACGACAAAACCTCAATGGGGCGAGTGCAGGTACTCGGTGACGAACGCCCCGATGGCGTCGGCCAGCAGCTGGACGGCGATGGCGGCGACGAGCAGGCCCGCGATGCGGGTGACGACCTCGATGCCGCTGGGCCGCAGGATGCGCACCAGGATGCCGGAGAAGCGCAGCGCCAGGTACACGATAGCCATGACGGCGATGATGCCGACGGCGATCGCCACGAAGTCCAGAGGGCCCGAGGACCGCTGGACGAAGAGCATCGTGGCCACGATCGCACCGGGGCCCGCCAGCAGCGGGGTGCCGAGGGGGACGAGCGCGACGTTGGAGGTGGCCTCCTGGCGCGGGTCGTCGGTCTTGCCGGTGAGCAGCTCGAGCGCGACGAGGAGCAGGAGCAGGCCGCCCGCGCCCTGCAGGGCGGGAAGGTCGATGTGCAGGTACGCGAGGATCTGCCGCCCCACGAGCGCGAACGCCACGATGACGCCGAGCGCGAGCAGCACGGCCTGTAGAGCGGCGCGGTTACGGTGCTTCGCCGCCATCGATCCGGTGAGGGCGAGGAAGATCGGCACGGCGCCCGGCGGGTCGAGGATGACCAGCAGGGTCACGAATACTTCGCCGAAGAGCTTGAGATCCACTCCCGGATTGTCGTGGTGTGCCTACATAGACCGGAAACCAGGGTCTTGACGGCACCGGGCGACGCCCCTACGTTGCCCATCAACAGCAAGGTTTCCTTACAGTCATGGAGGGTTCATGGGCAGACGCTCCGTCCTGGCCGGGTTGGCGGTGTCGCTCACGCTCGCGTCACTGGCGATCGTGCCCGGCACCGCCTCGGCGCACAGCGCGTCGCATCAGGACCAGTACAAGCGCGTCGGGTACTTCATCCAGTGGGGCATCTACGGCCGCCAGTACTACGTCAAGAACCTCGAGACGAGCGGGCAGGCCAAGAACCTGACCCACATCAACTACGCCTTCGGCAACGTCGACGCGACCGGCAAGTGCGTCTCCGCCGACCCGTGGGCCGACTACCAGCGCCCGGTCTCCGCCGAGGAGAGCGTCGACGGTGTCGCGGACGCGCCGGGCCAGACGCTGAACGGCAACTTCAACCAGCTGCGCAAGCTGAAGCTCAAGCACCCCGGGCTGAAGGTCATGCTGTCGCTCGGCGGCTGGACACTGTCGGCGAACTTCTCCGACGCCGTGCTGACCGACGCGTCGCGCAAGGCGCTCGTGCAGTCGTGCATCGACACGTTCTGGTCGACCGGGGTCTTCGACGGCTTCGACTTCGACTGGGAGTGGCCGGGCTCCGAGGGCAACCCGGGCAACGTGATCCGCCCCGAGGACAAGCAGAACTTCACGCTCATGGTCGCCGAGTTCCGCAAGCAGCTCGGCAAGAAGGCCACCCTGACCGCGTTCCTGCCGGCGAACCCGGCGAAGATCGACGCCGGCTTCGAGGTCAACAAGATCTTCAAGTACCTCGACTTCGGCACCATCCAGGGTTATGACTTCCACGGTACGTGGGAGCCCACCACCAACCAGCAGTCCGCGCTGTTCGTCCCGCGCGGCGCGCCGACCACGCCGGACTTCAGCGGTGCCACCACGCTGAAGGCCTGGACCGACCGCGGTGCCCCGAAGAAGGCCCTCGTCCTGGGCATCCCGTACTACGGCCAGGGCTGGACCGGCATCACCAGCACCGCCAACCACGGCCTCTTCCAGCCCGCGACCGGCCCCGCGCCGGCCACCTGGGCCGCCGGCAACGAGGACTACAAGGTCCTCGCCACGCTGCCGCAGCAGGGGTACAAGGTGTACCGCGACCTCCGCTCGGGCCACGCGTGGCTGTTCAACGGCACCACGTTCTGGACCTTCGACGACCAGCTCACGGTCGCCCAGAAGTCGCTGTACGTCCGGGTCAACGGCTACGGCGGCGCGATGGTCTGGTCGCTGGACGGCGACGACGCCAGCGGCACGCTGACCAAGACGATCGGCACCGTCCTCAGGTAACACCCGAAAAGCAGCACCACGAACAGCAGCACTACGAGAAGCAACACCACGAACAACCTGGGCCGCCTTCAAGGACGAAGGCGGCCCAGGTGCGTCTCGATGCCGTCCAGCACCCGTTCGAGCCCGAAGGAGTACGCGCGCACCGGGTCACCCGCGCCGTACTCCTCGCCCGCCGCCTGCCCCACCCGCGCCGCCGTCGGGAAGCGCGCCGGGTCGAGGACCTCGCCGAGCAGCGGCGCGTAGGCCGCCCACCACTGCTCCTCGCTCATCCCCGTGCCCTGTTCGGCCTGGTCCGCCTGTACCGCCGCGCGCACGGCACCCGCGACGTAGTTGAGCACGAGACCGAGGAGCAGGTCGGCGTCGACGTCCGGCACGGCGCAGGACTCGAAGGCCCGCAGCTCGAAGTCGTACTTCGCGATCACGTTCGGGCCCAGGACGGGCCGGCTCGTGGCCACCTGCAGGAGCCACGGGTGCCGCCGGTACAACTGCCAGTTCGACGAGGCGATCTCGACGAGCCGCTCGCGCCACCCCGCGGCCGTGAACGCCGGACGGACGGCCTCGGCGCTGACCGTGTCGACCATGACGTCGAGCAGCTCCGCCTTGCTGGGGACATAGGTGTACAGCGACATCGCCGTCACCCCGAGCTGCTCGGCGACGCGCCGCATGGACACCGCGGTGAGACCTTCGGCGTCGGCGAGCGCGATCGCGGCCGCGGTGACGTCCCCGACGGTGAACTTCGCCTTCGGGCCCCGCCGCGACGGCGCCGCGGTGCCCCACAGCAGCTCGATGCTGCGTCTGGGATCGCCGGCTCCGGCGTACTCCGTCGTCACGCCGCCACCTCCGCTGCGCTCCGGCGTCGGCCTGACCCAAACCTGCCACATGATGACCGGGCCGAGCCGCTTCGCTGCCCGGTCATGCGACCACACCGGACCCGGTCGCGGCCGCCACGATCCGCTCGAACACCTCGGGTGCCGTGGTGCGGGCGCCGAGGCGGACGGTCTTGTTGGTGCCGTGGTAGTCGCTGGAGCCGGTGACGACCAGCCCGAGCCGGTCGGCGATCGCCCGCATGTGCGCGCGCTCGGCCGGGGTGTGGTCGGTGTGGTCGGCCTCCACGCCGAAGAGCCCCTCGCCGGCCATCTCCTCGATCGCCACGTCGGGGACGACCGGGCCGCGGATGCTGGCCCGCGGGTGGGCGAAGACCGGCACGCCGCCGGCCCCGAGCACCAGCCGGATGGCGTCGAAGACGTCGAGGTCCTCCTTGCCCACCCGGTACCGGTGACCGAGCCACTCGGGCAGAAACGCCTCCGACACCGTGTCGACGAGTCCCCGGCGCATCAACGCCTGCGCGAGGTGCGGGCGGCCGACGGTGCCGCCGCCGGCGTGCTCGAGGACCTCGGCCCACGTGACGTCGATGCCGTCGGCGCGCATCAGGTGCACCATGCGCTCCGCGCGGGTCTCGCGGGACGCCCGGATGCGGGCCATCTCCCCCGCCAGGGCCGGCTCGGCCGGGTCGAACAGGTACGCCAGCAGGTGCAGCGAGATCGGCCACGGCCCGCCGTGCCACCGGCACGACAGCTCGGCGCCCGGCACGAGCGTGAGCCCGGGCGGGCGGGCGGCGATCGCGGCGGCCCACCCGGAGGTCGTGTCGTGGTCGGTCAGCGCGACGACGTCGAGCCCGGCGGCGGCCGCCTCGGCGACCAGCCCGGCCGGGCTCGACGTGCCGTCACTGGCGGTCGAGTGACAGTGAAGATCGATCCGCACCCAACAAGGTTAGAGCAGTTCGATCAGGACGACGCCGTCGCTTTCGACGTTGAGCGGCTCGGAGAAGCCGGCCGCCCCGGTCGGGGTGATCACGCGGAACTTGCCCCCGCTGTCGACCACGAACGTCGTGGCGTTCATCCACACCGTCTTCGTGGTGACGGTCAGGGGCCAGGTCTTCACCGCTGCCGCCACCGTCGCCGCGTCGAAGACCTTCGTCAGGTCCAGCATCGCGACCTGCTTGAGGCCGTCGACCGGGTACGCGAGCCAGTGCCCGTCCGGGGAGACCCGGCCGCCGGCCTTCGCCGCCACCGGCAGCCCGCACCGCCGCTGCGCGACCGTGAACGGCTGGTCCAGGGTCAGCATCGCCAGGCACATGCGCTCGTCCTTGTCGCCGGTCTTCACTTCGGCGTAGACGCTCTTCGTCCCGGGGTCGACGCCGAAGATCCGCACGACGTTGTCGTCCCACGACTGGGTGTAGGCGCGGCCCGAGAACCAGACGTCGTAGCCGGCGCCCTCCTCACGGCCGAGGAGCAGGTCGGAGCCGACGAACCCGACCGCGACCGCGGTCTCCGGCACGTCCGCCGTCACCTGCTCGGTCAGCTGCTGCTTCTTGGTCTTGTCGTCGGTGGTGGTACGCGTGGCGACGGTGACCTTGCCCTCCTGCGCCCACGCGACCTTGTCGCCGCCCTTCGCGACGGCGATGTTCGACGCCTTCTTCACCAGGACCTGCTGCTTGTCGTGGTCGTCCTGGAGCACCAACTGCTTGTCGCCGTCGGCCTCGGTGTTGACGACCAGGTAGCCGTCCTTCGCCTTGTACGCGGCGGCGACGGTGCCGTTGTCGGGCAGCTTGAGCCGCACCGTGGTGGACGGCTGCGCGTCCCCGTCGATCGCGGGGACCTCCTTGCCCACGGCCGGCGGCGCGGTCTGCGTGGTGAGGGTGGCCTGCGGCTGCGAGCTCTGCGGGTCGTGGTCGCCCTGCGCGACCGGCGCCGAGGGCGAGCCCTGGCCGACGATGTGGAACGTGGCGATGGCGGCGACCGCCATGACGACGAACGCGGCGAACCCGGACGCGGCGACGCGCCGGCGCCGGCGGACCCGCCCGGCGTTGCGGATGGCGACGTCGGCGATGCCGTTCAGCGGCGTCGGCGGCGCGGTGCCCGCCTTCGCCTTGAACGCCTCGCGGAGCGCATCTTCGATCATGGTCACGTCACCAGTCCCACTTCCACCGGCCCGGAGGTCTCCACCAGGACGGCCTCGCGTCCGGACATGTCGCACTCGTCTTCGGGTGCGGGCTGCTCCTTCGGCACGTCTTTCTCTGCCTGTGCGGTTTTCGCCACGTTCGCCGTCAGGGCGGACATCTTGGCGTTCGCCGTGGATCTTGCCGTCGCGGACACCGCCGCGTTCGCCGTGGCGGGCGTCGCCGGCCTGAGCCGCACCGTCGGCGGTCTCGCCGGCCTTGCGGCGGGCTCGATGCCCTCCGCGCTGAGCCGCTGGCGCAGCGTGGCGAGCGCCCGGGACGCCTGGCTCTTCACCGTGCCGACCGACACGCCGAGCAGACGGGCCGTCTCGGCCTCCGACTGGTCCTCGTAGAAGCGCAGGACCAGCACGGCGCGCTGCCGGTTCGGCAGCTCCCGGACGTGCCGCCACAGGGCGTCACGCTCGAGGCTCTCCTCGACCCGGTCCGCGGCGACGGACTCCGGCAGGATCTCGGTGGGGCGTTCGCCGTGCCACCGGCGCCGCCACCAGCTCGTGGAGGTGTTGACCAGGACCCGGCGGGCGTAGGGCTCGACGGCCTCGATGTGGCCGAGTCGCTTCCACGCCAGGTAGGTCTTGGTCAATGCGATCTGCAGCAGGTCCTCGGCGGTCGCCCAGTCCCCGGCGAGCAGGTACGCGGTGCGCAGCAGCGCACTGGACCTGGTCTCGACGAAATCACGGAAGTCTTCCTCACGGAACCCCGCCTCGTCCGGCACCGCCGCTCCCTCCCCCGCTCCGCCCACCAGGCAAGACGCGATGGAGGGGCGGCACGGTTGCAACCCCGGAGAAAAAGTTTCTAGGTTCCGTCGTCCTCGACGCCGGCGGCACGGCCCAGGCGGGCCTCGACGGCCTCCGGCTCGTACATCTCCTCGACGATGCGCAGGTAGAGCTCATTCGGGTTGGGCAGGTTGCGGATGTTTCGCAGCGCCTGGTCCTGACCGGCGGACTCCAGCTCGAAGTGCCCGTAGCCGAACATGCGGCCGGTCAGCGACTGCACGTATTTCATGTCGGTGACCCGCAGCAACGGCATCATGGCGACATTGCGGGTGAAGATCCCGGAGACCACCATCACCCGCTTGTTGGTGAGGATGAATCGGTCATACCACCAGTCGGCGACCCGCCAAGCGCAGTAGAGGATCACGACGGCCCAGATGACCAGGACGACGGTGCGCAGCTGCGTCTGGTTGTGCTTGGTCAGCCAGCCCGCGATGTAGCCCATCGCGATAGTGGCGGCCACGGCGATCCCGCCCTCTTTGGCGAGCTGGATCCAGTGCCGTTTCCACTCGCCGCGGAACTTCTCGGTCGGGAAGAGATAGCGGGCCGCGTGCCGGCTGGCCTCCTCGTCGAGGGGCGCCATGCGGCTGCCGGGCGGCACGGAAGGGCCGGCGTCGCCACCGCCGCCGCGCAGGCCGGAGAACTCGTCCTCGGTGAAGGTCGGCGGGTCTTCCTCGACGTAATAGTCGCCGCGGTCGTAACCGCCGAGGGTGGCCGACTGGGCGCCGTCGCTGTAGGGGTCGTGGTCGGCATAGTCGGCGGGGCCGGGATTCGCGGGACGGGCCCGCGGGATCGGCTCGGTGTCGCGATCTTCCCAGCGACGTGCACCCGGTTCTTCGGCGGAAGGCTCAGGCCCGGTGGACATCGCAGTCAGGCAACCAAACTGGAGAAGAAGTCCCCGAAACCGGTGGCGATGTCCATGATGCCGCCGCCGATGGACTTGAAGACCTCGGCCGCGGACTGCGGCCGATATGCCACAAAGAAGATGAGGAAAGCAATGCTTCCCCAGGTGAGGACCTTTTTGACCATTGCCGTCAATCCCCTCCCCACGGCGTCGTGCACGTGCACCGCGGCGAACTCAGCGTATCAGTTGCGCGGCACACGGTGAATGTATGGCGCGCCGACATCGACCCCATCGACTAAGGGTCGATCCTAGTCGTGAACTTCTACGCCTTGCCGTGAAGATACGGCGACGGCGCGCCGTAGACGAGATGGGTTGGCACATCGTCGGCGAGATCGTGCAGGTCGAGCTCCTCCTCCAGGAGGTAGCCCGCGGCGGCCGGCCACGTGACGACGTAGAGCCACACGCCCATCGCCTCACCGACGTAGGCGCAACGGTCCTCGGGTGACTTCGCCATCCACAGCGGCGTCGGCCAGCCGGCGGCGCGGACCTTGGCGTGCGCGGTGGTGGTGGCGATGTCGCCGTCGAAGAAGGTGCCGGGGTCGGTGCCGGGGATGCCGGCGAAGCGGGTGCCCAGGCCGATGCCGGGCTCCTCCGCGATGATCACGCAGTCGGCGGGCCCGTGCTCGACCGGGCCGGGGCCGCTGCACGCGACGGCGGTGGCGCGCACGCCGGAGCGCTCGTCGCCGACCCAGCCGACGCCGGTCACGGTCCAGCCGGTCGGCAGCGGCCACGGGCACCACATCGGGGTGGGCCGCCGCTCACCGGCGCGCTGCGCCGCGGCGATCAGCCTGGCCTTCGCCGCCTCGACGATCTCCGGTCCGATGTGCTGCGCGACGTGCAGCGGCAGCACTTCGCCGTCCTCATCGCACCTCCACTCGGAGTGCATGAGGTCCGGTGACCGCACCGGGCCGCCACAACGGGGACAGCTGACTGCGACGCCCATGTACCCACGGTAATGGGTCCTATGGGCTGTTGTCGCCGTACGCCCGGATCCAGGTGTGCATCGCGATCCCGCTGGCGACTCCGGCGTTGATCGACCGGGTCGAGCCGTACTGCGCGATGGAGTACACGGCGGCACATGCCTTCCGGGCGGGTTCCGAGAGGCCAGGGCCCTCCTGGCCGAACAGCAGCACGCACCGGCGGGGCAGCTCGGCCCGCTCCAGCGGCAGCGCGCCCGGCAGGTTGTCGATCCCGATCACCGGCAGGTCCTGCGCGACCGCCCAGTCGAGGAACTCCTCGACCGTCGGATGGTGCCGGACATGTTGATAGCGGTCAGTGACCATCGCGCCGCGCTTGTTCCACCGGCGGCGGCCCACGATGTGCACCTCGGCGGCGAGGAACGCGTTGGCGTTGCGCACGACCGTGCCGATGTTGAGGTCGTGCTGCCAGTTCTCGATGGCGACGTGGAATGTGTGCCGGCGGCGGTCGAGGTCGGCGACGATCGCGTCGAGCCGCCAGTACCGGTAACGGTCCACGACATTGCGCCGGTCACCGGCCGCGAGCAGCTCAGGGTCGTAGTGGGGACCGGCCGGCCAGTCGCCGTCCCACGGCCCCACGCCGATGTCGTCGTCGTTGTGCATCTACCGTGAATCCCCGGGCCGACACTCATTCACCCTGTGGCGCTCACCCGATACGCTACGTTCCTTGCAATCGCAGACCCGGAGGGGATTGCCGAAAATGGTCAAGAAGGTCCTCACCTGGGGAGGCATTGCCTTCCTCATCTTCTTCGTCGCGTATCGGCCGCAGTCAGCGGCCGAGGTGGTCAAGTCCATCGGCGGCGCCCTGATGGACATCGCCGGCGGCTTCGGTGACTTCTTCGCGAGCCTGTTCGGCTGAGCCGTCCGGCTTCGGCCGCCGCAGCAGCCGGCGGGTCCAGCGCACCGGCGTGACCTTCTCCAGGGGCAGGAAGCACGCCATCGCCACCTGGTGCGGGACGAACGAGATCGTGATCAGGCAGAAGGTCACGAGGTGGAAGGCGTAGAAGCCGGCGACGACCGCGGCGCGCACCTTCGGCTTCACCACGAACACCAGTGGGCTGAGCAGCTCGAAGCCCACGATGCCGATCTGGCTGACCGTGGTGAAGCCGGGGATGCCGAGCAGCCAGTGCGCGAGCACGGTGCCGCGGCGGATGAACGCCCTGGTCAGGGTGGCGCCGGTCAACCATTCCAGCCCGCCGAAGCGCAGCTTGGCGAGCGAGGACAGGAAGTACGTGCACACGACGCCGATCTGGGTGAGCCGCAGCGCCCAGCCGCCGGCCTCGGTGAGCTCCTTGTCGCCGTGCCTGGCGCGGCCCGCGGCCGGCAGCACGGCGAGCGCGACCAGCAGGCCGAACCTGTCGTGGTCGATCTTGCCGTAGCTCATCGCGACGATCATGTACTCGAGGTACAGGACGAACACGCTCCAGCCGAGGAGCCGGTGCGCGCGGCCGGTCGCGGCGGCGAGGCTCAACGGGATCAGCGCCCAGTAGATCGTGCCGACCACCAACGGGGTGGGCGTGGGCAGCGGCAGCACCTCGCCGACGACGAGCGGCTGGTACAGGTTGCCGGGCAGGTCGCCGTGGCTCTTGATCCAGGCGCTGAAGAAGACCACGTCGAGGGCGACGAAGACGTAGACCAGGGTGCGGAAGGCGGCGATGCGCCCCTTCGGCACCGGCTCGAAGAGCCAGTCGCGCAGCTTGGTCACGGCCTTGTGGCTCATGATTTCCACCTGGCGAGCACGACCTCGGTGATCACGCCGGTCGGCTGCGCGTTGCGCAGGTGGTGCTGGACCTCGACGATGTCGACCTCCACGAGGGGCGGCTTGCCCGGGTTGCGGGCGGCGTAGGCGTCCTGGACCGAGCGCAGCAGGCTGGGGTCCGCCTTGAACCGGTCGATCTGCGCCTCGATCTCGGCCCGGCGCACCCCGGCGTTGCGCTCGTCGAGCACGATCCGCTTGCCGGTGGTGTCGACCCCGTCGGTGCGCAGCACCAGGACCGGCTCATTGGGCTTGTCGGCGATCGCGAACATCTGGAACGGCGCGAACGGGAACCAGAAGTCGTTGCCGACGAGCGTGCCGGCGAAGGTCAGCACGACGACCACCAGCGTGACCGCCACCCGTGTCACGCGCCCCCGCGTGCTCAACCGTTCCATCGGCGCCAGACTTTACCGTCCGCCGTCTCGTACCCCAGACGCCCACTACGCTGTGTAGTGAGACCATCGGCACACTCCGTAGTGCTTGCGCTCAATTTTCGTCTCATTTCCATAACTGTGATCTGCGTCTCTATACGGAGCGTGGCCTTCGCGACCAAGATACTGATCACACAGCGTGGGCGGCGGGCGCCAGGGAGGGCCCCGCCGCTCACTGCGTTTTTGTCACACTCGGCTGAATTTCCCGTCCGTACCCGGCATGCTTGCAGACCCCACAACGACGAGGGAGTCGCTGATGCAGTTCGGCCGGTATTTCGAGGAGTTCGAGGTCGGCGCCGTCTACCGGCACTGGCCCGGCAAGACGGTCACCGAGTCGGACGACCACCTGTTCTGCCTGCTGACGATGAACCATCATCCGCTGCACCTCGACGTCCACTACGCGGAGACGTCGACGCATTTCCAGCGCAACGTGGTCGTCGGCAACTACGTCTATTCGATTCTGCTCGGCATGTCGGTGCCCGACGTGTCCGGTAAGGCGATCGCCAATCTCGAGGTCGAGTCCCTGCGGCATACCGCGCCGACCTTCCACGGTGACACCATCTACGGCGAGACCACGGTGCTCGACAAGCGCGAGTCGGAGTCCAAGGACGACCGCGGCGTGGTCACGGTGCAGACCAAGGGCTACAAGCAGGACGGCACGCTGATCTGCGTCTTCCGGCGCAAGGTCATGGTGCCGAAGAAGTCCCACGCGGGGCCGGAGATGCCGAGCTTCCCGGAGCCGCGCGAATGACGCTCGTTTAGGAGGACGGCAGTGGGGTTGCTGCGCAGGCTGCTGGGGCGCGAGCCGGCATGGGTCGAGCGCTGGGCCGTGTATCCCGGCGAGATCGGCGCCGGGCTGGCGATGTACAACATCGACCTCGGCGCCGTCGAGGCGGCTCCCGTGGCGCGGCTGCCGCAGCGCTTCGACGTCGAGTTCACCTACACCGGTGACGGCGCCAGCGGCATGCCCGCCGATTCCGAGCTGGGCGCCATCCACGCGCTCGACGAGGCCGTGCGGCAGGCGCTGCGCGGCGTCCGTGGGGCGATGGTCGGCCGGGTGGTGACCGCCAACACCGGGCGCATCACCGGCTACCTGCCCGAGGGCGCGGCCGCACCGGCGCTGCCGGACATCCCCGAGCTGTCCGCCACCGGCAGGCTCGAGCCGGACCCGGGCTGGAGCAGGGTCCGCGAGGAGCTCACCCCCAACGGCTGGCAGCGCAACATCATGGAGGACAACCAGGTCGTCCAGGAGCTGGAGGGCCACGGCGACCGGCTCAGCCAGCCGCGGCCGGTCGAGTTCCTCGCGTACTTCCCCGACACCGACCGCGCCGAGGCGGCCGCGCAGGAGCTGCGCGACCTCGGGTTCGCGGTGACCGTCGAGCGCGGCGACGAGGCCGATTTCGTGCTGCAGGCGATCCGGCGGGACGCGGTCGAGCCGCCGGCGCTGCACGAGGTCACCTGGGAGGTGCGCGGCGTCGTCGAGCGCCACGACGGCGCCTATGACGGCTGGGGCTGCATGGTGCAGGCCTGACCTGCCGGCGTTTGCGGCTCTTGTACTGATTTGCAGCTCTTCGCGCATTCGCGGCTTTGTACGGCGGCCGGGTGTGTTGGAGGCCAGCCGGATGAGAAGGTTTGCCCAGCCCACCCGACCGGCGACCGCCGGCGCGTCCTCTACTGGCGGTGCAGAGCCAGCGCCAATTCCCTGCCGATCTCGTTGACGAACTCCCGCTCGGCGAGCAGGATCTCCACCCCGCCGAGCCGGATCACGCCGGGCCGCCACGCGGTGCGGCCGACGCTGGCCGCGACGTCCATCAGCCACTCGCCGTAGGCGAGCGCGACGTCCGCGCCCAGCCGGGCGGCCAGCATCCGCACGGCCGCGCCACACTCCGCGAGGACACCCTCGCGGTCCAGCGGCTCGGTGCCCGTGACCTGCTCGTGCTCGGCGAAGATCGCCGCGACGACGCCCCGGACGAGCAGCGCCCGGGAGCGCTGGCCCGCCGCGATGGCCTCGACCCCGGCGACGGCGTCGACATTGGCGTCCCCGGCGCTGGCGACGACGAGGACGTGGCGGGGCAGCCGGACGAGCCGGTCCCACTCGTGCCTGTGCAGCGGCAGATCGACCCCGGCGCTGGGCTGGCTCGGTGTGGGCTGGCTCGACATGGCGTACCTCCCACTCGCGAGCGTATGCCGAAAAGCCCGGCTCAGCCGCAAATCTCCGGGTTTGCCCCCTTACTTGCCGCGCTCCCGGCTCAGCCGTCAGGTGGGCTACCGGGTCAGCGTCCCGCTCGGGCGGGGTGGTTCGGCGGCAGCGCGCAGGCGGCGGTCCCGCCGGGCATGCGGTGCCGGTTGCGGGCGACCCACCGGTACACCGGCCACGCCGACGCCGAAACGAGCCGCAACCCCAACAGTGCGCCCAGCGGGCGCCACAGGAACCGCCCGGCCGCTCCGGGCACCGAGCGCAGCATGTCGGCGATCGCGACCGGGCCCGCGGTGGGCGCGCGGCCGGCGGTCACCCACTGCACGGCGGCGCCCGCCTCGTCCTCGGTGACGCCGAGCTCGTCGAGGTCGGCGAACTGCCACGCCACGACATGCGCGGCTGGCCTGATGCGCCGCTCGATGAACCGGGCGCATGACGAGCAGAACGCGCAATCACCGTCGAAGACGAACGTCGGCCGATCCATGTCCTCCATCATGGATCACGCGCCGGCCCACGCCATCGTGAGCCCTGCCACCGGTTGGGAATGCCCGTAAGGGGTACGTGGTTATGACGGTGCGTACCCGACCGCCCGAAAGGATCGGACAGACATGGCAACCGTTGAACTGACCGCCGAAAACTTCGCCGAGAAGGTCGGCGGCGAGGGCATCACCCTTGTCGACTTCTGGGCCGAGTGGTGCGGGCCGTGTCGTGCCTTCGCCCCCACGTTCGAGAAGGTCTCGGAGAACAACCCGGACCTGATCTTCGGCAAGGTGGACACGGAGGCGCAGCAGGAGCTCGCGATGGAGTTCCAGATCCGCTCCATCCCCACGCTGATGATCGTGCGTGACGGCGTCGCGGTGTTCTCCCAGCCGGGCATGCTGCGCGAGCAGCAGCTCGAGTCGCTGATCCAGCAGGTCCGCGACCTCGACATGGACGAGGTGCGGGCGCAGATCGCCGAGCACGCCACCAAGCACGACGCACCCGCCAAGGCGGCGCCGGCGGCCAAGGCCGAGAGCAGCAAGACCGAGGCGGCCAAGGCGGAGACCAGCGAGCCCGAGACGAGCAAGACCGAGGCGGCGAAGGCCGACACGAGCAAGACCGAGACCGCCGAGGCGGAGACCGCGAAGGACCCTGAGGCCAAGCCTGCGGGCGTCACGGAGCGCGAGAACGCTGTGGGCGAAACCGTCGAGGCGTAGCTTGCGGTTCGTTCGTACACGTGTTCGAATTGGCGTGTGCGATGGGACAACCTGAAGGCGACTGGCGGTCCCGGCACCGGTGACGCCGGGCCAGTGCGAGCGCTTCCGCTCGCACTGCCCGGGGCCGTCGCCCGCACCTTCGACACCCCCGAGTTCCGCGGTGTCACGTTCTATGAGGTGCAGGCAAAGTCCCTGATCAACCGGGTGCCGGGCCAGTCACGTGTGCCGTTCGAGTGGACGATCAACCCCTACCGCGGGTGCTCGCACGCGTGTGTCTACTGCCTCGCCGGCGACACCGCGATCCTCATGGCCGACGGCACCACCCGGCCCCTCGCCGACCTGCGCCCCGGCGACGACATCATCGGCACGGTCCGTGACGGACGGTTGCGACGCTATGTCACGACGAAGGTCCTCGCGCACTGGTCGACCGTCAAGCCCGCGCACCGCGTCACCCTCCACGACGGCACCACCCTCGTCGCGTCCGGCGACCACCGGTTCCTGTCCGACCGCGGCTGGAAGCACGTCACCGGCGCCCGGCACGGCCGCGCCCGCCGGCCGCACCTGACCACCGCCAACCGGCTCACCGGCTTCGGCGCCCTCCCCGAGCGTCCCCGGGTGACCCCGGGTTACCGGCGGGGGTATCTGTGCGGGTTCGTCCACGGCGACGGGCACGTCGGCCCGGTCGCGCCCGCCGCGCTGCGCCGGGCCAGGGCCTATGCCACCGCCTGCGGCGGGCTGCACGCGATGGCCGCCGACGACCGGGAGTTCGCCGGCGCCAGCGTCCGCGACACGAGCGCCGTCATCGACTGGCCCGAGGTCCCCACCCGCGCGTGGCGGCAGGGGTTCGTCGCCGGGCTGTTCGATGCCGCCGGCGACGTGTCCGGCGAGCTGCCCGCCTTCGACCTGGTCGACAAGGTGGTCGTCGACTGGCTCGTCGAGTGCCTGACCGTCCTCGGCTTCGCCACCGTCACCGACGGCACGCTGACCAGGGTCCTCGGCGGGGTGCGGGAGCGGCTGCGCTTCGGGCTGATGTTCGCCCCGGCCACCCCCACCGGCACCGTCGCCGGCGAGCTCGTCCGCGGCGACGAGAGCCTGCGGGTGACCGCGATCGAGCCGCTCGGCGTCGACGTGCCCATGTTCGACATCACGACCGGCACGGGCGACTTCATCGCGGGCGGCGTGGTCAGCCACAACTGCTTCGCCCGCAACACCCACACCTATCTCGACCTCGACGCCGGCCACGACTTCGACTCGCAGATCGTGGTCAAGGTCAACGCCGGCGAGGTGCTGCGCCGCGAGCTCTCCGCCCCCTCGTGGACCCCCAGGCACCTGGCGATGGGCTCCAACGTCGACTGTTACCAGCGCGCCGAGGGCCGCTACCAGCTGATGCGCGACATCCTCGCCGCGCTCCGCGACCACGCCAACCCGTTCTCCATCCTCACCAAGGGCACGCTCATCGCCCGCGACCTCGACCTGCTGACCCAGGCCGCGCAGGTGACGACCGTCGGCGTCTCGATGTCGATCGGCTTCGTCGACGAGCCGCTGTGGCGCTCCGTCGAGCCCGGCACCCCCAGCCCCCGCCGCCGCCTCGACGTGGTGCGCCGCCTCGCCGACGCGGGCTTCGCCGTCGGCGTCCTCATGGCCCCGATCCTGCCCGGCCTCACCGACACCGCCGAGTCGATCGACACCACCGTCGCCGCCCTCGCGGCCGCGGGCGCCGCCAGCGTCGTCCCCCTGGCCCTGCACCTGCGCCCGGGCGCCCGCGAGTGGTACCAGGCCTGGCTCGCCCGCGAGCACCCCCACCTCGCCCCCCGCTACCGCCAGCTCTACGGCGACGGCGCCTACGCCGGCCAGGCCTACCAGCGCGAGGTCGCCGCCCGCGTCCGCCTCGCCTGCCGCCGCCACGGCCTGCCCACCGGCGACACCAGCACCACCCGCCAACTCTCCGCCGCCCCACCCCCACCCGCCGCCGACACCTTGCCGCTGCCCTTCCCCCCGACCACCACCGGCGCCCCGCCCATCGCCGGTGGCTCGGCACCCAGATCCACCAGCGCCCCGCCCGACAACTCCACCAGCGGCCCGGCGACCAGCCCCACCACCGCCCCACCGAACAGTCCCACCGGCAGCCCGGCGACCACCGACACGCCGCCGCGGCCCACCACTCGCACCCCGCCCAACAGGTCCGCCAGCGGGCCGGCGACCGCCACCACGCCCTTACCGCTGCCCATCAGTCCAACCGCTGCCGGGACGCAGGCGAAGAGCACCACGCCACAGTCAGCAGCTTCGGTCGACCCGGCCCCGGCGGACAGAGCCCCCGGCACGCCGGGGACCACCGCCGAGCCCTTGCCGCTGTCCATCAGCCCCGCTTCGGTCGAAACGCCGCAGAAGAGTCTCACGGGACAGCCAACGGCACCGGGGGCGCTCGGCAGAGGCTCTGCCGGGGCGTCGGCGGCACCGGTCGTGGAAGGGGGCCGGGCGGGGGTGGTGGAGGTGGGTGAGCAGCTGTCGTTGCTGTGATCGGCGGTCAGGAAACGGTCAGCTAGCGTGCATAAGCTCGGTTGCATGCGTGCTCGTGCCGGTGACTTCCTGGTGCTCCTCGCGCCGACCCTCGTGGTCGGCGTGTTGGTGCCGGTGGTGACCAGAGACGACCCGGCCGCGTACGTGCCGGTGCTCCTGGTGTTGCTGATCGTCGCGACGATCGGGATCGCGTTCGGGTTGATTCTTCTGGCGCACACGACGCGGGGGCCGTCGACGTTCGCGATCGTGGTGTGGCAGGAGCAGGCGGCGTTCAGGGTGCAGCCGAACTTCCGGCGGCAGTGCGTGTTCTACGGGGTGCTGGGCGCGGCGCTGGTGCTGATGGCGTTCAACGGGTTCCGGGTCGGGCACCTGTCGGTGCTGCGCGCCATGTCGTACGGGATCGTCGTCCTGACCACGCTGTTCCTGCTGGTGTTGTCGGTCAGGATGCTGCGCAGCGGCCCGCTCGTGCTGACCTCGGAGGGGCTGGCGATCGACGGGGGGCGCTCGTTCGTGCCGTGGGACGCCCTGGGCGTCAGGTCGGAGTCCGGCGCGTGGGCGGTCGGCAGCCCTGAGCTGGTGCGGGGGCGGCGGGTGCGGGAGTTCCGGCCCGGCGAGGACGTGCCGCTCGAGGTGTCGCTGTACTTCCTGACCAGGGTCATCGACCTGTACGCCCGGCAGCCTGAGCGGCGCGCGGCGATCGGCACGCCCGAGGAGCTGGAGCGGCTCCGGGGCGCGCTCACCCGGCAGGTCACCTGACCGCAGGGCCGCCGTGGGGCACGGTGGAGCTGTGCGGAGACCGGTCCGGCGCGTCGCGTGCACGCTCGCGGCCGCCGGGTTCCTGTATTACCTGGTCCCGCTGCGCCTGATGCGCACCGCGGGCGACTGGGCGCAGGCCGGCGGTGCCGTGGTCCTGCTCGCGGTGCTGGTCGTGGTGTTCAGGCGGCAGCTGCTCCGGCAGGTCCGCACCGGCGGGCGGACCGCCGCGCACCTGGAGGCGCTGGTCAATCTGCTGGTCGTCACCGTGTTGTCGTTCTCGCTGGTGTACGTGCTGCTCGCCGGCCACGAGGGGCAGTTCACCGGGCTGGCCACGAGGACCGACGCGCTGTACTTCACGCTGTCGACGCTCGCGACGGTCGGCTACGGCGACGTGCACGCGGTGGGGCAGGCGGCCCGGATCGTGGTCATCGCGCAGATCCTGTTCAACCTCGTCTACGTCGGCGCCGCCGTCACCGTCCTCGGCGGTGCGGTCCGCCGCAGGGTCGGCGACGCAGGCGCGGGCACCGGCGGCGAGGCCGATCGGGTGACGCCGGGCGGGGACGGGAGTGGCTAGCGTTCTGGCCATGAGCGCGCCACGTCGCAATCCGTCGAACTGGTTGTGGGTCGCGGTCCCGCCCGGGGTGACGCTGCTCGCGGGCGCGTTGCTGCTGGCGCTCGCGGCGCCGGAGGGCAGCCCGGTGCTGGCGCCGTTCGTGCTGGCCAACGCGGTCGTGCACGGCACCAACTTCGCCGTCAACGAGCTGCGCCGGCGGGACGAGGCGCCGGCGCGGCCGGGGTGGGAGCTCCACCGGCCGTTCCGCGAGGCGTGCGCGCGGGTCGGGCGGGTGTTCGCGGTCGGGTCGGTGGTGCTCGTCTGGGCGCTGCTCGCGGACGCCGGGCCGGTCGTCGCCGTGCTCGCGCTCGGCGGTGCCGCGGCCATGTACATGTCCGGCGCAAGGGGCCTCCTGCGGCTGGTGCGCGGCACGCCCTCGGTGCGGCTCACGGGCGACGGCGTGTGGGTCGGCGGCCGCTCGTACACCTGGAGCAGCATCGAACGGGTCGAGCTCAACGGCGACCGGGCGCATCCCAGGGTCGACCTGCTCGTCGCGGGGCGGTCGCGACCGGTGACGGTGCGGCCGGAGGACGTGGACGGCAGCCTGCTGTTCCTGATGGACCTGATCGGCTACTACGTGGCGTATCCGGAGCGCCGGGCGGCCGTCGGCGAGCCGGGTGAGGCGGTGCGGGTGCACGCGCTGCTGCTCGGCGCGCGACTGTCGGCAGGACTGACCGGCGGACCGACGCCCATCGCCGCGGCGTGAGCCGCCCGGCAGGGGCCGGTGACCGACGCCCGTTGCCGCGGCGGGAGCTGTCAGCGGGGACAGGGCGGCCGACGCCCATCGCCGCGCGTGCATCGCCGCGCGCTACGGTCGAGGCATGCGCAGCGCTGAGCAGATCCTGCGGGAGTCGGCCACGATCGCCGTCGTCGGGGCGTCGCGGGACCCGCGGAAGACCGCCCACTCGGTGCCGCTGGCGATCCAGCGGCGCGGCTGGCGGATCATCCCCGTGAACCCGTTCGCGGACCAGATCTTCGGGGTCCGCGTGTACCGCAGCCTCGCCGACATCCCTGAGCCGGTCGACTTCGTGAACGTCTTCCGGCCGTCCGCCGACGCGACGCAGGTCGTGAAGGACGCGATCGCGATCGGCGCGCCGGCGGTCTGGCTGCAGCAGGACATCGTCTCGCCCGAGGGGCGTGCCCTGGCCGAGGCCGCCGGCGTCGACTACGTCGAGGACACGTGCATCGCCGTGGTGCGCGCCGTGCACGCGATCAGCGGACCCCGTACTCCTTGAGCAGCCCCCGGCTGATGATCGTCTTCTGGATCTCGCTGGTGCCCTCGCCGATGAGCAGGAAGGGCGCCTCGCGCATGAGGCGCTCGATCTCGTACTCCTTGGAGTAGCCGTAGCCGCCGTGGATGCGGAAGGACTCCTGCACGACCTCGGCGCAGTACTCGCTGGCCAGGAGCTTCGCCATGCCGGCCTCGACGTCGTTGCGCTGGCCGGCGTCCTTGAGCCGGGCAGCGTTGACCATCAGCGCGTGCGCCGCCTCGATCTTCGTGGCCATCTCGGCGAGCTTGAACGCGATCGCCTGGTGCTTGACCAGCTGCGCGCCGAACGTCTGGCGCTGCTGCGCGTAGGCGATGGCCAGCTCGAACGCGCGGATCGAGATACCGCACGCGCGGGCCGCGACGTTGACCCGGCCGACCTCGATGCCGTCCATCATCTGGTAGAAGCCGCGGCCTGCCTTGTCGGCGCCGCCGAGCACCGCGCTGCCGGGCACCCGGACGTTGTCGAGGACCATCTCGGTCGTCTCGACGCCCTTGTACCCCATCTTCTCGATCTTGCCGGGGATGGTGAGGCCGGGCAGCGCCTCGTTCTCGCCGAAGCCGGGCGTCTTCTCCAGCAGGAACGTGGTCATGTTCCCGTAGACCGAGTCGGCGCCCAGGTCGGACTTGACCAGGGTGGCGACGACGGAGGAGTACGCGCCGTTGGTCAGCCACATCTTCTGGCCGTTGATGACGTAGTCGTCGCCGTCCGGGACGGCCTTGGTGCGGATGGCGGCGACGTCGGACCCGCAGCCGGGCTCAGACATCGAGAACGCGCCGCGGACCTCGCCGGCGGCCATCCGTGGCAGGAGGCTCGCCTTCTGCTCCGCCGAGCCGTGCTGCGCCACCAGGTAGGCGACGATGAAGTGCGTGTTGACGATGCCCGACACCGACATCCAGCCGCGCGAGAGCTGCTCCACGACCAGTGCGTACGTCAGCAGCGACTCGCCGAGACCGCCGTGCTCCTCGGGGATGGTGAGGCCGAACAGGCCCATCTCGCGCATGCCGTCGACGATGTCCGCCGGGTAGACGTCGTCGTGCTCCAGGTGCTGGGCGTGCGGGATGATCTCCTTGTCGACGAACTCCCGCACCGTCTCCAGAATCGACTGCTGCACATCGGTCAGACCGGGCGTCTGGGCGAGGCGGGCCATTGATCGACCTCCATTGGTCAGCGTCCTGCTTGTTACCGGCAGGTATGGAGGAAGTATTCCGGCTCGGCCTGGCCCAGGCCAACGTGAGCAGCCCACACACCCCTGTGAAATGGTTCTCAGGTGGCCTACAACAAGATGACGATCGCTGCCCTGGTCTGCGCGGTCCTGGTGCCGCCCTTCGGGATCCTGATGGGGCACATCGCGTGGGCGCAGACGGGCCGCACCGGCCAGCGCGGGCACGGGCTCGCGCTGGCGGCGCTGGTGATCGGCTATGTGGAGCTGCTGGTGCTCTGCGGCATCCCGATCGTGGCGCTCGGCTTCTGACGCCGGCGTGACGCCTCCGGCGCCCGGGTCACCGGTACTGGGCCTCGCGGACGCTGTTGCCGCCGTCGATCACGAGCATCTGTCCGGTGATGTACGAGGCGCCGGGCGAGCACAGGAAGGCGATCGTCGCGGCCACCTCCTCGGGGGTCCCGGGGCGGCCCATCGGCGTGCCGAAGCCCTGCTTGAGCTCGACCAGCGTCGACGCGCCGGTGTGGATGATGCCGGGGGCGACCGCGTTGACGGTGATGCCGTCGGCGACGAGCTCCATGGCGAGGGCGCGGGTGAGACCGACGACGCCGGCCTTCGCGGCCGCGTAGCCCGCCTCGGCGGGCAGTGCGTTGACCGGGCCGGCGGTGGCGGCGAGGTTCACGATGCGGCCCCAGCCGTGCTCGGCCATGCCGCCGACGAATGCCCGGCTGACCAGGAACGCGGTGGTGAGATTGCGGTCGATCTCGGCGCGCCACTCCTCGTAGGTGAGCTGCGCGACGGGGCGCAGCACCTCGGGGCTGGCCTTGCTGGCCAGGCCGGCGTTGTTGACGAGGATGTCGACGGTGCCGACCTGGTCGACGATCGCGTCGGCCAGCGCGCCGACCTCGGCCTCGACGGTGAGGTCGGCGACGAAGCCGGTGACGCCGAGCTCGGTGGCCCGGTCGTGGATGCGCCGGGTGGTGGAGACGATGGCGACCGCCGCGCCCATCGCCTTCAGCCGGCGGGCGGTGGCGTAGCCGATGCCGTCCGGGCTGCCGGCGCCGGTGACCAGCGCGACACGGCCGTCGAGGCGGTCGATCGCCGTGCCCTCGTCATCCGCAACCGGCTCCTCGGCGAGCTCAGGCCCGGACGACGGGACGGCCCGCAGGGTGCGGCGGGCCGAGGAAGGGCGGCTCGCGTCGCGCCGGTTGCCTTTGCCCGCGGGGCCGGTGGAACGTAGGTCGGGTGCCATAGGGCAAATCCTGCCTGCCCGAGCCGCTCCCGGGCAATGCGACACGGATTTCTCAGGCCGCCGGGTTGTCCGGGGCACGCCCGACCACCCGGGCGCGCGGGTCGCTCAGGCGGGCGGCGTGAACGACGTCGTGCGGGACATGCCGGCGGCGCGGCCCTTCGCGGAGATGACCAGGGCCATCTTGCGGGACGCCTCGTCGATCATCTCGTCGCCGAGCATGACGGCGCCGAGCTTGCCGCCGGCCTCCGAGGTGTAGTGCTCGTAGGCGTCGAGGATGAGCTCGGCGTGGTCGTAGTCGTCCTGGGCGGGCGAGTAGACCTCGTTGGCCGCGTCGATCTGCCCGGGGTGCAGCACCCACTTGCCGTCGAAGCCGAGCGCCGCGCTGCGGGTCGCCACCTCGCGGAACGCGTCGACGTCCCTGATCTGGAGGAACGGGCCGTCGATCGCCTGGAGGTCGTGCATTCGCGCGGCCATCAGGATGCGCATGAGGATGTAGTGGTACGGGTCGCCCGGGTACCCGGGGATGAGGCCGCCGACGACGAGCGACTTCATGTTGATCGACGCCATGAAGTCGGCCGGGCCGAAGATGATCGTCTCGATCCGCGGGGAGGCGGCCGCGATCGCGTCGACGTTGACGAGGCCGGCCGCGTTCTCGATCTGCGCCTCGATGCCGATCCTGCCGACCTCGAGCCCCATCGTCTTCTCGATCTGGGTGAGCGTCAGGTCCAGCCACTCGACCTGCCCCGCCGACTGGACCTTCGGCAGCATGATGCAGTCCAGGTTTTCGCCGGCGCCCTCGACGACCTCGATGACGTCGCGGTACGTCCACGGCGTGGTCAGGTCGTTGACCCGCACGACCCTGGTCTTGCCACCCCAGTCGCCGTCGTTGAGCGCGGCCACGATGTTCTTGCGCGCGTCGGGCTTCGCCAGCGGCGCGACGGCGTCCTCGAGATCGAGGAACACCTGGTCGGCGGGGAGCCCCTGGGCCTTGTCGAGCATCTTGACGCTCGAGCCGGGGACGGCGAGGCAGGACCGGCGTGGGCGCATGGCGGTGCTCCTTAGGCTTCATTAAGGGGACCTTCGCCACGGTAGCCTCGTCGCGTGATGGCACAGAATGCACCTGTGGGAGATCTCACCGGCCGTACGGTGGTGATCACCGGTGCCAGCTCCGGGATCGGCCTGGCGGCCGCGGTCGACATGGCCCGGCGCGGCGCGCACGTCGTCCTCGTCGGCCGCGACCCGGACCGGCTGAACGCGGCGGTCGCCCAGGTGGCCGCCGCCGGTGGGCGCACTCCCCCGGCGTACCGGGCCGACTTCAGCCGCCTCGACGACGTGCACGTGCTGGTGGATCAGCTGCGCCAGCGGTACCAGCGGATCGACGCCCTCGCGAACAACGCCGGCGGTGTGGTGGCCGGGCACGCCCGCACCGTCGACGGCTTCGAGCCGACCATCCAGTCCAACCACCTGGCCGGGTTCCTGCTGAGCCACCTCCTGCGCGAGCAGCTGCGCAGCGGCCGGATCGTCAACACCGCCTCCGCCGCCCACTCGATGGGCGCGATCGACCCCGCCGACCTGCGGGGGGACCGCAAGGCGGGGATGTGGAAGCGGTACGGCGCGGCGAAGCAGGCCAACATCCTCTTCGCCGCGGAGGCGGCCCGGCGGTGGCCCGACATCATGTCGGCGAGCTACCACCCCGGCTTCGTGCGCAGCCGCTTCGGCGCCGGCGTCGGGGTGAACCTGATGTCGAAGGTGACGCCGTTCGCGAAGACGCCCGAGCAGGGCGCGGACACGCTCGTCTGGCTGGTGGCGACGCCCCGGCCGCAGCTCGTGTCGGGCGGCTACTACGAGAAGCGCAAGCTGATCAGGCCCAACGCGGCCACCGAGGACCCCCGGCTGGCGGCGCAGCTGTGGGACGCGAGCCTGGCCGCGGTCGGCTTCTGACGCCGCTCTTTTCGTTACTTGGCGCCGCGGACCCTGTGCAGGCGGAAGGGGCGCTTCGGCAGGCGGGTCGCCGGGGAGGGCTTCGGCGGTGCGGCCTGTGAGTCGTCGGGCATCGGGACGAGCGGGGCGTCCTCGACCGGGGTGAGACGGCTGACCACGCAGTCCGTGGCCCACCTGGTCGCGAGGTCGGCGCCGCCGTTGAGCCGCTTCCCGGCCAGCTGCGGCACGAGCTCAGCCCAGGCCTCCCCGGCCGGGTCCATGCGCTCCACCGCCGCGGTCCAGGTGACGATCCGGCCGCCGTGGTCGCCGCGGAGGGAGACCTCGACGGTGCCGGCCCCGGCCAGGCCGGGGGCGGACTGCTCGCCGGGGCCGCTCACGACCAGCAGCGACCCACCGAGCCACGCGCACCAGACCAGGTAGGCCGGGCCGGCGCCGGGCACGGCGAGCCAGGCGACGGCGGCCTTCTTGGCGGCCTCTTCGACCAGCGGTTCCACGCCTGCCATCCAATCACAACGGTGGCCCGTCAGGTCGCCGTCGCCGCCCCGTTCAGCGGCGGGCGCGGGGAGCGGTCCTCGAACTCGGCCGAGGTGTAGGCCAGGGCCCGCAGGCCCGGCGGCCAGGAGGCCCAGCCACCCTTGCGGAGCAGGGCGTCGAGGAACTGGGCGGCGGTCGGCAGATTGGCCCAGACCGCCGGCAGGAAGGTGGCGCGGCGGGCGCCGTCGGTCAGGATCAGGCCGTGCACCCCGGGCTCCAGGACCGCCAGCAGGGCCTCCCGGCTGCCGGCGGCGGGCAGGTCGGCGGGCTCGGTGAGGACGGAGACCTTGATGTCGAGCTCGGGCCAGTCGGCGGCGGTGACCGGCGGCACCCGCGGGTCGCGCATGGACCGCACCGCGTTGTCCACGACGTCGTGGTGCAGCGGGCGGGCCGGCTCGAGGCTGCCGACGCAGCCGCGGAGGGCGCCGGCCCGCTCGAGCGTCACGAAGGAGGCGCCGGGGTCGTGCAGGGCGCCCGTCGACGGGACGCGGAACATGAGGCGCTCGCCGGTGAGGCGGGCGCGGACGGCGGCCGCCGCGAGTCCGGCCAGCAGCCGTCCGTCCTTCGGCGACAGAGGCCCAGACGGCGCCGTCACCAGTCCAGCATAGGCGCGCCGATCGTCGCGGGCAGCGGCATACGGTCGGCGACCAGGTCGGGGATCTGGTCGAGGCTGGTGATGCGGGCGCCGTCCCAGTCGAGGTCGGCGTGGAAGGTGAGGTGCCCGCCGAGGTCGGGCGCGTCGAGCTGGACGGCGGTGAGGCCGAAGCGACGGGCGCCGGTGAGCTCGTGGCCGCCGCCGTCGCCCACGTACAGGCAGGCCTCGGGGTGGACGCCGAGGCGTTCGCAGGCCGTGCGGTACATCGCCGGATGTGGCTTGGCGTGGCCGACCTGCGACGAGTAGACGCCGGCGTCGAAGAGGCGGCCGATGGGGGTGCCGGGCAGGACGGTCGGGAGCTCGAACCAGCAGTCGCTGACGACGGCGGTGCGGATGCCCTGGTCGCGCAGCCAGCGCAGGACGGGCTCGGTCTCGGGGCGGGGTGACGCGTCCTGCTGGAGCGAGGCGATGCGCAGCTCGGCGGCCTCGCGCAGCTGGGCCGGCGTGGGCTCGACGCCGAGCTCGACGCACAGCGCGCGGAGACCCGCTAAGACGCTGCCGTAGGCGCCCTTGGCCCGCGCGTCGAAGGTGCGGTCGAGGAGGCTGAGCCACGCTCCGGGGTCGACGCCGAGCACCTCGGCGGTCCTGCGGTGGCCGTCACCGCGGACGACTGCGGTGGTGCACGTATTGAAGTAGTCGAAAAGGACAGCGTTAAACACCGTTCGGCCCTCCTGGCATCGTCCGAAAGTACGAGTGCAGACCCGCTCCGGTCTACTGCCTAAGAGCGCTACCAAGTGTCGGATCGCTGACAATTTTCACCTAGTGACAACATCGGCGCATGCGCCAGATCGGGATAGCCGCAATTGTCGCCCTCACGGTCGCGATCATCGCGGTCTCGGCGTCGGCGCCGTTGATCGCCTACGCGGCCGCGCCCGCACTCGCGATCGCTTTCTGGCGCAACGCGCTCGGGGTCGCCGCGATCGCCCCGGTGGCCCTCACGGCGCGCCGCGAGGAGTTCCGGTCGCGGGCGATGCGCGTCAGCGCCGCGTCCGGCGTGCTGCTCGCGGTGCACTTCGCCACGTGGGTGCCCAGCGCCAAGCTGACGAGCGTCGCCATGTCGGTGGCGCTGGTGAGTACGACACCCATCTGGACATCGCTGATCTCCGTCGTGCGGGGAGTGCGGGTCCCGGCCAGCACGTGGGCCGGGGTGGGCGTCGCCGTCGTGGGCGTGGCCCTGGCGACGGGCGCCGACCCGGACCTGTCGGGCCGTGCGCTGCTCGGTGACGCGCTCGCGCTGGCCGGCGGGATCGCGGCGGCCGGGTACACGATGCTCGGCGCCCACGCGCGGGGGACGATCTCGACCAGCACCTATGCGACCGTCTGTTACTCGGTCTGCGCGGCGCTGCTCGGGCTGGCGTGCCTGCTCGGCGGGCAGGAGCTGGGCGGCTACACCACGCGGACGTGGCTGGCGATCGTGGCGATGACCGCCGGCCCCCAGCTGCTCGGCCACACCCTGATCAACTACGCGCTGCGCCGGGTGCCGCCGACGACGGTCGCCGTGCTGCTCCTGCTGGAGGTGCCGGGCGCGCTGCTGCTGGCGTGGCTGATGCTCGACCAGCTGCCGGCGGCGCAGACGCTGCCCGGCATCGCGCTGCTGCTCGCCGGCGTGACGATCGTGGTGGTCGGCGGCCGGCGCGCCTCGACGCCGGCTGAGGCGCCGGCCGAGGCGCCGGCCGAGGCGCCGGCCGAGGCGCCGGCCGAGGCGCCGGCCGCTTCACCCGGATCGGGTCAGCCCACGAACGGCGGCACGATCATCTCGCCGGAGGCGATCTGCACGACGTGGCCGGAGACGGTCGCCGACACCGCCTCACCGCCGGTGGCGGTGATCGAGCAGCTCAGCAGCGAGGGCCGGCGCATCTCCGAGCCCTGACGGATCTGGTACCGGCTGAGCCCGTCACCCGGCAGCAGCCCCGACGCGACCAGCCACACCCCGAGCCCCATCGCCGCCGAGCCGGTCGCGGGATCCTCGGCGACGCCGGCGTCGGGGACGAGGACCCGTACATGAGCCTCGTGCCGCCCGGCGTCCCAGTGCAGGACGCTCAGGTTGTCGACGAGCCCGGCGGGCCGCAGCCGCCCCACCGCCTCGTCGGTCACGGACAGGAACGTGAACGGAAGCCCGCACCCGGCCTTGCGGGGCGCCGGCCCGACGAAGTCGGCCTCCGTCAGGCCGACGGCGGCGAGCAGCGGCGCCGGGTCGAGGGCCGGCTCGACGGTCGGAGTGCCGCCGGTGACGGTGGCGGTGCCGTGCACGTCGTCGATGGTGATCGGCAGCAGGCCCGCGCCGCACTCCATGATCACGTCGGTGGTCTTGACCAGGCCGTCGCGGTGCAGGGTGACGGCGCAACCGACGCTGGGGTGCCCGGCGAACGGCAGCTCGGTGCCGGGGGTGAAGATCCGCACCCGGTAGGTCGCCTCGGGCGTGGTCGGGCGCAGCACGAAGATCGTCTCGGACAGGTTGAACTCGAGGGCGATCGCCTGCATCTGCTCGCCGGCGAGGTGATCCGCGTCGAACACGATGGCGAGTGGGTTGCCGGTGAACGGCCGGTCGGTGAAGACGTCGACCACCTTGTACCGCAGCATGCTCATGCACAGAAGCCTAGGCGAGCGGGCAGGTGCGGGAGGCGGTCCAACGGCGAGCCGGTGGTCTTCTTCAGTAGTCTTGAACCTCGTGAGCACCGCGCCCAGGGTCTATGTCGCGCGCCTCGCCGGCCTGAGTGTGTTCGACCCGAACGGCGACCAGGTCGGGCGGGTGCGTGACGCGGTCGCGCGGGCCCGCACCGACGACCAGCCGCCGAGGGTCGTGGGGCTCGTCGCGGAGATGCCGATGCGGCGGCGGATCTTCCTGCCGATCGGCCGGATCACGGCGATGGAGCCCGACGCGGTGGTGCTCAACACCGGCACGCTCAACCTGCGCCGGTTCGAGAAGCGGCAGGGTGAGCTGCTGGTCCTGGAGGACTTCATCGACCGGCACGTGAGCATCCCGGCGACCGGCCGCACCGGCACGGTCGTGGACGTCGCGATGGAGGCCGACCGGACGGGGACCTGGGCGTTGAGCCGGGTCGCGGTCCGGGAGTTCAGCGGCCGGCTGACCCGCCGCGGTCACCTGAACCAGCTCGAGTGGGGTGAGGTCGTCGGGCTCGCCGGCACCCCGCACGCGCAGGGCACGGCCGGCATCCTCGCGGTGCTGGACAACATGCGCCCCGCCGACCTCGCGAACGTGCTGCAGGACCTGTCCGAGACCCGCCGCGTCGAGGTCGCGACCGCCCTGGACGACGAGCGGCTCGCCGACGTGCTGGAGGAGCTCCCCGAGCACGACCAGCTGGAGATCATGGCGGCGCTGGAGCCGGAGCGGGCCGCGGACGTGCTGGAGGAGATGGACCCCGACGACGCCGCCGACCTGCTCGCGGAGATGCCGAAGGGCGAGCAGGAGGTCCTGCTGGACCTCATGCAGCCCGACGAGGCGTCGCCGGTGCGGGCGCTGCTGGACTACCTGCCCGGCACCGCCGGGTCGGTGATGACGTCGGAGCCGATCGTCATGGCGCCGCACGAGACCGTCGCGGAGGCCCTCGCCCGCATCCGGGAGCCGCAGCTGTCACCCGCGGTGGCCGCGGGCGTCTTCGTGACCAGGCCGCCGATGGCGACGCCGACCGGGCGGTACCTCGGCGTCGTGCACTTCCAGCGGCTGCTGCGCGAACCGCCGTCGGCGCTGCTCGGCGGCGTCGTGGACAACGACATCAAACCGCTCGCGCCGCAGGCCACGCTCGGCGAGATCACCCGGCGGATGGCGACGTACAACCTGGTGGTCATGCCGGTCATCGACGACAACGACCGGCTCCTCGGCGCCGTCACCGTCGACGACGTGCTGGACCATCTGCTGCCCGAGGACTGGCGCGACCGGGAGCACGCCGCCTCCATGTCGTCGGGCTCCTCCGGCCCCGCCGGACGGGCGCTCGATCATGGCTGACCGGCGGCGGCTCGACCAGCCGCGGGAGCCGGGGCGCCTGAAGCTGCCCCGCTTCGACCCGGAGGCGTTCGGGCAGTGGTCCGAGGGGATCGCGCGGTTCATGGGGACCGCGAAGTTCCTCGTGTACATGACGGTCTTCATCCTCGTGTGGGTCGTGTGGAACACGCTCGCGCCGAGGACGTGGCAGTTCGACCCGTACACGTTCACGTTCCTGACCCTGATCCTGTCGCTGCAGGCGTCCTACGCGGCGCCGCTGATCCTGCTCGCGCAGAACCGGCAGGCGGACCGGGACCGGCTCGCCTCCGAGGAGGACCGCCGGCGGGCCGCGGCGCAGAAGGCGGACACCGAGTACCTGGCGCGGGAGATCGCGTCGCTGCGGATCGCCGTCGGTGAGATCGCCACCCGGGACTTCCTGCGCTCGGAGCTGGCGCGGATGAGCGAGGAGCTGGACGAGGCCGCGGTGCGCCGGGCGAAGCTGGAGCGGAAGAAGGCGAAGAAGACGCTGGACGAGCCGGTGGAGGAGGACACCTTCGACCCCGGCGACGACCCGCCCCGCCGGCGCGCCCGCTCCACCCGCTGACCCTATGTGCCGCTTTTGCCGCTTTTGTCGCTTGTACTGCGTGTCAGTGCGCTCTCGCCGCCACGAGAAGACCCTCTCCGAGGGGCAGGATCGCCGGCACCCACGCGTCGCTGTCCCTGATGGCCTTGACGGCCTCCCTGAGCAGGACGGTCTCCGCGTCGCGGATCGTGGGGTCGCTGACCCGGCCGCCGCCGAGCGCGCCGGCGAGCACCAGGGTCCCTCCAGGGCGCAGGAGCCGCTCCGCCGCCGCGGTCACGGCCGCGTACTCGCTCGGGTCGTGGTCGACGAACACCAGGTCATAGGCGCGGTCGGCGAGCCGGGGCAGGACGTCCAGGGCGCGGCCGCTGATGATCCGGGTCCGCGACGGCGGGTTGCCGGCGGCGGCGAACACCCGCCTCGCGACCCGCTGGTGCTCCGGCTCGAGGTCGATCGTGGTGAGGACCCCGTCGCGGCGCATGCCGCGCAGCAGCCACCCGCCGCTCACCCCCGTGCCGGTGCCCACGTCGACGACGGCCTTCGCGTTGCTGACCGCGGCGACGACCCGCAGCGCCGCGCCCTCACCCCGGCTGACGCTGGAGATGCCCAGCTCGGCGGCCTGCTCGCGGGCCGCGGTGAGCACGGGGTCCTCCAGCACGTAGCCGTCGACGAAGTCGGCGAACTGCTGCGCTGCTCTGACGGACGGGGGGATGTCGCACCTCCATGAGACGTCGATCCCCGCAAGCCTAGGAGACCTCGCCCTCACGTGTGGGATGCCGGCCCGTGTAATGCTGGATGCGAAACGGACGGAGGAGCCGATCGTGACAGACGGTTCGGCCTGGCGTCAGCCTGGCCACGGCGCATCGACCAGCCCCGCTGGCTGGCCGATGCCGCCCGCGCAGCCACGACCGCAGCCCGCCCCGGGCAGCTGGTGGTCCGACGCCCTCGCCGACCCGTGGCGGGACCCTGACGCGCAGGTCGTCGTGGTCAAGACGCCGGCGGACGAGCCGCCGGCGCTGGAGAAGGTCCCGCCGCCCGGCCCCGCACCGCGGGCCGGCCTCGGGCTGGTCCTGATGGTGTCGATCATCACCGCCCTGCTCGCCGGCGCGCTCGGCGGCACCCTCGGCTACGTGTTCGCCGGCGGTGGCGGTGGCGTCCTGGGTGGATCCACGCTCGGCGGCAACCCGCCGCTGAACGGCCGCCCGCCGGACACCGTCGCCGCCCTCGCGAAGAAGGTCCTCCCCAGCGTCGTCACGATCAGCATGCGGGTGGGCGCCGGCACGTCCCTGGGCTCCGGCTTCGTGGTGTCCAACGACGGCTACGTCATCACCAACAACCACGTGGTGCAGGGTGGCAACGGCTCCGCCACGGTCCGCTTCACCGACGCCTCGGTCGCCCCGGCCTCCGTCGTCGGCAGCGACGACGAGTCCGACATCGCCGTGCTGAAGATCGACACCGCCGGCCTGCCCGACGACCAGCTGAAACCCGTCGAGTTCGGCGACTCCGACCGGCTGCAGGTCGGCGACCCGGTCGTCGCGGTCGGCGCCCCGCTCGGCCTGACCAGCACGGTCACGTATGGCGTGGTCAGCTACCTCGACCGTCCCATCCGCACCAGCGAGGGCGGCACCGCCCGCTACTACTCGGCGATCCAGACCGACGCGGCCGTCAACCAGGGCAACTCCGGCGGCCCGCTCTTCGACGGCGCCGGCCGTGTCGTCGGCATCAACTCCGTGATCGGCACCCTCTCCGAGGACCAGGCGACGGCCGGCAACGTGGGCCTCGCGTTCGCCATCCCGATCAACCACGCCCGCCGCGTGGCCCAGGACGTCATCAACACCGGCAAGGCCCGGCGCACTGTGATGGGTGTCTCACCCGACCCGAGCTACCGCAACCCCGCGGGCGGCGCCCGCCTCGCCTCCGTCGAAGCCAACGGCCCGGCCGCCGGCGGCGGTCTGCACGCCGGCGACGTCATCCTCGCCGTCAACGGCAAGCCCGTGGAGGAGTTCTGGGACCTGACGGCCCTCATCCGCAAGTACGCGCCCGGCGCGGTCGTCGAGATCCAGTACCTGCGCGGCACCACCAAGGAGAAGACCTCGGTGACCCTGGTCGCCGACGCGAAGTGACCGGTGGGCCCTCCCCGCGGGGGCCACGGGTGCGTAGGCTGGCGGGCGAGAGCAAGGAGGCCGGCAATGGGCTTGGAAAACCTCGGTGGCTGGGAGTTCATCGTCATCATCCTGGTGGGGCTGTTCATCTTCGGCCCCGACCGGCTGCCGAAGGCGATCAGCGACGGCATGCGCATGCTCCGCAACGTCCGCCAGATGGCCCGCAACGCCACCGGTGACCTGAGCCGCGAGCTCGGCACCGACATCCAGCTCGAGGACCTCCACCCGAAGGCCTTCCTGCGCAAGCACCTGCTGAGCGAGGCCGACGAGGCCGCCCTGCGCCGTCCTCTCCAGGACATCGTCGGCGAGGTCCGCGGCGTCGCCGACTCGGTCAAGCGCGACGCGGAGGCGGCCGCCAAGGGCATCAACGCCACGGCGACCCCTGCGGCGACCCCCACGGCGGCGCCCACGTCGCTCACCAAGTCGGCCGCGACCCCCGCCCCGGCTCCGGCCCGCCCCTCCTGGGACGACGTCACCTGACGCCTGCCGGCCGTTCTTCGCGAGGCTTCGGCCTCACCTGCGGACAGACCGCCTGCGACCAGCTATCTGCGCAGGCGGTCTCTCGTACAGTGGCCGCGGTTGTCGCTCTTGAAATCAGCGACCGGCGGGCTTGAGACCGAGCGGTTTGCCGGCGAGGCTCTCCCGCCGCACGGCGAGGCGGTCGGCGACGGTGATCAGCGCGGCCGCGGCGGGTGCCGACGGGTCGGACAGCACGAGCGGGAGACCGGCGTCGCCGCCCTCGCGCAGGCGCGTGTCGAGCGGGATCTGGCCCAGCACCGGGACCTTCGCGCCGACGGCCCGGCTCAGCGACTCCGCGACCTGCGCGCCGCCGCCGCTGCCGAACACCTCCATGCGCTGGCCGTCGGGCAGCTCCAGCCAGGACATGTTCTCCACGACGCCGACGATGCGCTGGTGCGTCTGCAGGGCGATGGAGCCCGCGCGCTCCGCGACCTCGGCCGCGGCGGCCTGCGGGGTCGTCACGACCAGGATCTCCGCCGACGGCAGCAGCTGCGCCAGGGAGATCGCCACGTCACCGGTGCCCGGCGGGAGGTCCAGCAGGAGGACGTCCAGGTCGCCCCAGTAGACGTCGGCGAGGAACTGCTGCAGCGCCCGGTGCAGCATCGGCCCGCGCCACACCACCGCCGCGTTGCCGGGCGTGAACATCCCGATCGAGATGACCTTCACCCCGTGCGCCGACGGCGGCATGATCATCGACTCGACCTGCGTGGGCCGGCCGTCCGCGCCGAGCATCCGCGGCACCGAGTGGCCGTAGATGTCCGCGTCGACGACGCCGACCTTGAGCCCCTTCGCGGCGAGCGCCGCCGCCAGGTTGACCGTCACGCTCGACTTGCCGACGCCGCCCTTGCCGCTGGCGACCGCGTAGACCCTGGTCCGCGAGCCCGGCTGGGCGAACGGGATGACCGGCTCCTGCACGTCACCGCGCAGGCTGCTCTGCAGCTCCTTGCGCTGCTCGGGCGTCATGACCCCGAAGTCGACCTCGACCCCGGTGACCCCTTCGACCGCGCCGACCGCGGCGGTGATGTCGGTCCGCAGCTTGTCCTTCAGCGGGCAGCCGGCCACCGTGAGCAGCAGCCCGATCACCGCGACGCCGCCAGGGCGCAGCACGACCTCACGCACCATACCGAGCTCGGTGATCGGTCGGCGGATCTCGGGGTCGTCGACGGTCGACAGGGCGGCGGCGATCGCGGCTTCGACGGTGGTGGCCGGGGCTGACATGCCGCCATCGTACGTCGGCCACCGCCGCTGTTCAGGCGCCCAGCCCGTGGGTCGTAACGCATCACACTCACCCGAACGGTGACGGGGTTGTCCCGCGTCCGCGGCGGTGGGAACATCGTTGTTAGCCGCGCGCCTCGCCCCTTGAGGCGCGCGGCTTTTCCGTCCCCGGAATTGTCGTACCCCTGTTCGAAAATGGGGGCATGACAGCACTCGGCACGACCACCAGCACCGTCCTGTCCGCCACGGCACCGTTCGACCTCGCCTGCTCGCTGCGCGCCATGGAGTCCTTCGCCCCCTGCAGCGGCGACCAGCTCGTCACCGCCGGCCGCGCCCGCCGCGCGTTCCTGCACCCGTCCGACCCGACCCGCGCCGTCGTCGCCGAGGTCACCGCCCGCGACGACGGGCTCCCGGGCGTCGCGCTCACCGTGTTCAGCGACGGCGAGCTGAGACCCGGGGAGACCGAGGCGGTCGGCGACCGGGTCAGCGACTGGCTGAGCCTCCGCGACGACCGCGCCACGTTCCTGCGCATGGCCCGCGCCGACCCGGCCATGACCACGATCCTCGCCACCACTGAAGGCCTGCACCAGGTCCGTTTCGCCTCGTTCACCGAGGCCGCCGTCTTCTACACGCTCGTGCACCACTCCGCCCACTGGTTCGCCAAGGCGTACAAGCGCCGCCTCCTCACCGACCACGGCCCCCACGGCATCGTCGACGGCGTCCGCTATGCCGCGTTCCCGCCGATGTCCACGCTGGTGGCGCTCGGCGTCAAGGGCCTCACGCCCTATGCCAGCAACACGCTGAGCGCCCGCCGCGTCCACGCCGTGCTGACCGCCCTGAGCAGCCTCGACGAGCACCGGCTGCGCACCGCCCCGGCCGACGAGGTCTATGACACGCTGCTGTCCGTGCGCGGCATCGGTCCCTTCACCGCCCACGCCCTGCTCCTGCGCGCCCTCGGCCACCCCGACCGCGCTCCCCTCGAGATGCGCCAGCACCTCACCTCCGCCGAGTCGGTCTACGGCACCCCCGCTCCTTCCCCGGCCGAGCTCCGCGAGTGGTATGGCGCCACGATCGGCTGGTGGGCCTACACCGTCCGCACCGCCCTGGACTGGCTCGACCAGGACCGCCGCGCCGCAGCCCGCTCCGCCCGCTCCCCCGGCCGGGCGCCCCGCACGCCGTATCTCCTGCGCCAGACCAAGGGCGAGCTGAGCGCCTCCCTCACCGCGGCTGCGCGACCCGCACCACCGGCGCCCGCCCTGCACGCCGCCGCACCCCACGACGACCACCCAGCCGCCCACGCCTCCTGACCCGCCAGCGCCCGGCACCCTGCCTTTGTCCGGCCGGCCCGGACACTTCCCCCCACCGCTCATGCCGGTGGCCGGCACTCCGGTGCCCGGCCACCGGCGACGGCCGTCTGCGGGTGTTCCGGTCGTCCGCGCTCGCCTGGCTGTTCTCGCCTCACACCCACCATCACGGCGCTGGGTCATCACGCGTCCCGACTCCTAACGCGCCAACCTTCCCGACTTCCCGTCTGACTCCCGACGCCGCGCCTTCCCGCCTTCTTGAAGACGATCCGTCGCCTTGCCCAGCCACTTTGACTGCCGCGGCGCGATCGCGTTGTCGAGCTCTCAGATCGCTGCCCGCCTGCTCGATTTATCGGGTTCTCAGGTCGCCACCCCGCGCCCGCAAGCACCCGGGAGCCGAGCCCCCACCGGCACCATTCAGCCCCCCTCCCGCCGCAACTCCCCGACACACCCAACTCACGACCCGGCACCCGACGTCCACCGACCACCCGACCGGCCCCTCGGCCCTCGGAGCTGCCCCGGTTGCCGAATTCCTGGGGCATGCCCGCTTCGCCGGATTCTCAGATCGCTCCACCACTGCACGCCGACAAGCGGGGCCGAGTCACCCACCAGCACCGTCCAGCCGTCGTCAGTCACAGCCCGGCGGCCACCCAACCCACAGGCTCGCGCCCCGACGCCCCGGCCGTCCTGCCCGCGCTCCAGCCTCACGGGCCTGCCCTGGTTGCCTGACCGCTACGGACGACCGTTTTGCCGGGCTCTCAGCCTGCATCGCCTCGCGGGATCACAGCCACTATCGCGGTACTGCACGGACCTCGCACCTCGGGGTCCGACATGTCCCGACCTGCTGCCGGCGCTCGCCGCCCGGTTGGCGCCACACGATCGACGTCTCGGCCCGGGGTACCAGCCGGCAGGTCGTGCGCAGCGCCTCCGTTCCGCAGTTGGGTCGCAGAAGCAAGATCCGTCTCGGCCTCAGAACCGGCAGGCCCCATGCCGACAACGCGGCCCTCTCCACACCATCCACTTGATCAAAGGACAGCACCGGCCGCCATCACGACCAGAACCAGCCTTCGATCACCACACCGACCATGCCCGCACCACAGCCAGCACGAACAGCAACCGTCAGGCGCCCGGACCAACGCACCACGCGCGCGACGGACGCCGCGCCGACCGGCACCCCCACCCGCAACGCCGACCCCTCCACACCGGCCGCTTGATCGAAGGACAGCACCGGCCGCCCGCACGACCAGCCTCAGCCTTCGATCACCACGCCGGCCACGCCCCCGGCGGGGTGCACCACTCGGCGCCACTGCTGCCCACACCGCAGCCGGCACGACCAGCAAACCGTCAGGCACCGGACCAGAGCACCACGCGCGCGACAGGCGCCGCGCCGACCAGCCACCCCACCCGCAACACCGACCCCTCCACACCATCCACTTGATCCAAGGACAGCAGCGGCCGCCAGCACGACCAGAACCAGCCTTCGATCACCACACCGACCACGGCTACGCCGCAGCCGAGATGACCAGCAAACCGTCGGACCAATGCGCCACGCGCGCGACGGGCGCCGCGCCGACGGGCAGCCCATCCGCACGCCGGCCCATCCGCGTCATCCGCTTGATCGAAGGACGGCGCTGGCCGTCAGCACGGCCAGAACCAGGCTTCGATCACCGCGCTGGCAGGGGCCACGGCTGCGGGGGGCGGTGGGGGTGGTGGATGGAGGGGTGGGGCGTCAGGTTGTTGTCTCTAGCCAGCGCAGCAGGGTGCGGACGCCCCAGCCGGTGGCGCCCTTGGTGAGGTCGGCGTCGGGGGAGTCGGACCAGGCGGAGGAGGACATGTCGATGTGGGCCCACTGGTCGCGGAGGGGGCCGGTGAACTCGCGGAGGTAGAGCGCGGCCATCACGGAGCCGGCGCCAACGTCGGTGGAGTTGACGATGTCGGCGACGTCGCTGTCGAGGGCGTCGGCGTAGTCGTCGTGCAGGGGCATGCGCCAGACCGACTCGCCCGCGGTGTCGGCGGCGGCGGTGAGCTCCTTGGCGAGGGTGTCGTTGTAGCTGTAGAGGGCGGCGGTGCGCTTGCCGAGGGCGACGCCCTGCGCGCCGGTGAGGGTGGCCAGGTCGACGATCGTGTCGGGGCGCAGGCGCCGGACGGCGTAGGCCATGGCGTCGCCGAGGACGAGGCGGCCCTCGGCGTCGGTGTTGTGGATCTCGGAGGTGGTGCCGCCGTAATGGCGGATCACGTCGCCGGGGCGGAAGGAGTCGGCGCCGATCGCGTTCTCCGCGAGGGGGGCGAGGGCGGTGATGCGCACGGGGAGGCGCAGCGCCGCGGCGGCGAGGGTCGCGCCGATCACGGCCGCCGCGCCGCCCATGTCCTTGCGCATGAGCTTCATGCCGGACAGGGGCTTGATGCAGATGCCGCCGGTGTCGAACGTGATGCCCTTGCCGACCAGGACCACGTGCCGCCGGGCGCCGCGCGGGCGCCAGGACAGCTCGACCAGGCGCGGGCCGCGGGTGGAGCCGCCGCCGACGGCGAGGATCGCGTTGAACCCCTGCTCGGCGAGGGCCTTCGGGTCGCGGACGGTCACCGTCAGCCCGGGCACGCCGGCGGCGGCCTTCTCGACCCGCTTCGCGAACCAGGCGGGGGTCTTCTCGTCGCTGGGCATGTTGGTGAGGTCGCGGGCGAGGTGGGTCGACTCGGCGACCACCTTCGCGGCGGCGAGGCCCGCCTCGAGATCGGCCGACGGGGCGGCGGCGAGGTTGACCCGGCGCAGCGATGGGGGCTCGTCGGCGCCGAGGCGGAAGCGGTACGACGCGAGCCACAGCCCCTCCCCGAGGCCTCGCACCGCGGCCGGCGTGACGTCGTCGGGCAGGAGGAGGGTGAGCGTCGGCTCGTCGCCGGCGGACCTGGCGAGCTTCGCGCCCGCGGCCCGCCAGCCAGCCTCGTCGCCGGACCCGACGCCGACGAAGAAGAGCAGGTCGGGGCGGTGCCCGGCGCGCGGCAGCTTGTGCAGGGTGCCGGCCGACCCGGAGTGCTCGACATCCAGCAGGAACGCGGTGATGTCGTCCAGGTCGGCCGGGCCGAGCTTCAATCTCGCCAGCGACGCCCGCACGGCGGCCAGCCGTGTCGCCGCGGGGTCGTCGGAAGAATCGGCGGCCGGCACGACAGCGGCGACCGCACCGGAGACGTTGCGGGCCGTGGCGAACCGGATGTCCAGCAAGAGCTTGCCTCCACTCGAAACTCACATGTTTCCGCGCACGCCTCGGGGAGCGACCGCCTCAGGGCCACTCGGTTGCGCGGGGTCGTGCCGGATGAGCGAGAAGACCTCAGCCGGTGGCGGTCTTCAGTGCCTCGCTGAGCTCGTTGGCCTCATCCTTGGTCATCTCGACGACGAGCCGCCCACCACCTTCCAGCGGGACCCGCATGACGATGCCCCGGCCCTCCTTGGTGACCTCCAGCGGACCGTCGCCTGTCCGCGGCTTCATGGCCGCCATGTTGTCTCCCTTCGCTCCCTGATGTCCCAGACATCAGGTGGCACAGCCGTCCCCGCATGCCCGCGCGGTCACCCACCAGCGTCGGCCGGAACCTGCCTCCCCGGCCTTCGGACTCGTGATGAACGCGCCAACAGATGATTTTCCCTGATGATGGCCCCAAGACCCAAACTGGGACGCGAACCATGTGACAACTCCTGGCGGTGAACGCCGGTCAACTGTCACAATAAGCGGCCATGCAGGCCCGGTCCGCCCTCTTTGATCTCTATGGCGACCATCTCCGTCCCCGCGGTGGACGGGCCGCCATAGCGGCCCTCGTGCGCCTGCTCGCACCCCTCGGCATCGCGCCGCCCGCCGTCCGGACCGCGGTGTCACGGATGGTACGGCAGGGTTGGCTGCACCCTTTACGGTTGCCGACCGGCCCCGGCTACGGCATCACCCCGAAGGCGGCACGGCGGCTCGACGCGGCGGGTGCCCGCATCTACCGCACCCCCACGGGCGACGCCGGCTGGGACGGCCGCTTCGATCTCATCACGCTGGACCCGCCGCAGCACCGAGGCGCGCGGGCGAAACTCGTCGCCAACCTGGGATTTCTCGGTTACGGGGCGATCGACGCGTCCACCTGGATCGCACCGCGGCCCGGCGAGGGGGTCGACGCGCTGCTCGTCGAGGCCGGCGTCCGGTACGACCGGTTCAGCGCGGCGCACGTCGCCGGCGGCGAGCAGCTCGTGACGCGCGCCTGGGACCTGCGGGCGATCGGCGAGGCGTACGAGCAGTTCGTGACCGACCTGACGCCGCTGGTGTCGACGCTCGGCCCCGGCACCGACGACGAGCGCGCGTACGCGGCGAGATTCACGCTGGTGCACGCGTGGCGGGCGTTCCTGTTCCGCGACCCGCAGCTGCCGCCCGAGCTGCTGCCGCAGCAATGGCCGGGGACGGCGGCGGCGGCGTTCTTCGACCGGCACGCGGGTCGCCTGCGCCCCGCCGCCGACCGCTACGTTGACCAGTGTCTGCGAACGTAGAAGGAGTTCATCACATGAGTCTGCAGGTCGAGCGCAATGAAGCGGTCGCCGTCGTCACGTTCAACCGTCCCGAGGCGCTCAACGCGCTGGACACCGCCACCAAGGTGGCCCTGCGCGACACCCTCAAGGAGCTCGCCGAGGACACCGCGGTCAGGGCCGTCGTCCTCGCCGGCACCGGCCGGGCGTTCTGCGTCGGGCAGGATCTCCGCGAGCACGTGGCGCTCCTGGAGTCCGGCAGCGACGCGCCGTTGTCGACGGTCCGGGAGCACTACAACCCGATCGCCGAGCTGGTCCTGACCATGCCGAAGCCGGTCGTCGCGGCCGTCCGGGGCATGGCGGCGGGCGCCGGGGCGTCCCTGGCGCTGCTCGCCGACTTCCGGATCGGCGGGCCGGGCACCGGGTTCCTGATGGCGTTCGCCAACGTGGGCCTCGCCGGCGACACCGGCGTGTCGTGGACGCTGCCCCGGCTCGTCGGGCACGCGAAGGCGACCGAGCTGCTGCTGCTCGCCGAGCCGGTCGACGCCCCGGCCGCGGACCGTCTCGGCCTGCTGACCCGCCTGGTCGACGACGACGAGCAGGTGCTGCCGGTCGCCCTCGAGCTCGCGGCCCGCCTCGCCGCCGGCCCCACCGTCGCGTATGCGCAGATCAAGCGCCAGCTCGCCGCCGGCTCCTCCGGCACGCTGCGGGAGGCCCTGGAGGTCGAGGCGCAGGTCCAGGCGGTCTGCGGGCAGACGGCGGACCATAAGGCATCGACGGCCGCATTCGTGCAGAAGCAGAAGCCGGTCTTCGCCGGAGCCTGACCGCCGATTTACGTGGCTCGAACACGCGGGGCCTACCGTTGGCCGCATGGCCGATCGGAAAGCACTCGCGCACCTGCTGCGCCGCGCGACCTTCGGGCCGACCGCCGAGGAGGTCGACGCGGCGGAGCGGGCCGGCCCGTCCGTGACCCTCGACGCCCTGATCAGCCCCGCCGGGGACGACGCGGGCGCGGCCCGGACACCCGTGCCGAAGCTCCCCCCGGTGGTCAACGAGAAGACCGACCGGGCCGCGCAGATCCGCACCGTCGGGTACTGGTGGCTGGACCGGATGGTCCAGGCCGAGCACCAGCTGCACGAGAAGCTGACGTTCTTCTGGCACGGGCACTGGGCGACGTCGGCCGACAAGGTGAAGTACGGGCCGCTGATGCTCGGCCACCAGCAGACCCTCGCCCGCACCGCGCTCGGCGACTTCGGCACGATGGTCCGCGCGATGGTCCACGACCCGGCGCTGATCATCTGGCTGGACGGGCAGAGGAACACCGTCAAGGCGCCCAACGAGAATCTCGCCCGCGAGCTGATGGAGCTGTTCACGCTCGGCGTGGGTCACTACACCGAGCAGGACGTGCGGGAGGGCGCCAGGGCGCTGACCGGCTGGGTCGTGGACCCGAAGTCCGGCACCGCGAGCCTCAACCCGAAGCGGCACGACGCCAAGCCCAAGACCATCCTCGGCACGACCGCCGACTTCGACGCCGACGGTTTCGCCGCGCTGCTGCTGGGGCAGCCCGCGTGCCCGGAGTTCATCGCGCGGCGGTTGTGGCTGCGGTACTGCGGCGACAACCCGATCCCGGAGGCGGTGCTCGCCGAGGCGAAGCGGCAGTCCACGACGGCGGCGATGCTCCGCGTGCTGCTGCTCGCCGACGGCCACGCCGAGCTGGTCAAGCAGCCGGTGGAGTGGCTCGTCGGCGCGCTGCGCCAGCTCGGGCTGCGCCCCGGTGACATGCCGGAGCAGCAGCGCAAGCAGCTGCAGGGCGGCCTCAACCAGCTCGGCCAGGTCCCGCTGCGCCCGCCGAGCGTCGGCGGCTGGCCCGCCGGCGCCGCCTGGCTCACCACGTCGGCGACCCAGGCCCGGCTGAAGATGGCGCAGCTGCTGGCCGGCAAGGCCCCGCAGCCGGTCCTCGACCGGATCGGCGCGGCGCCGAAGGGCCAGCGGGCGGACGCCCTCGCCCGGCTGCTCGTCGTCGACGCGTTCACCGACCGGACCCGCGCCGCGCTCGACGCCGTCGCCGGCGACCCCCGCAAGCTCCTGGCCCTCGGTCTGGCGAGCCCCGAGTACGCGATTGCCTAGGTGGTTCTCATGGATACCGTCACCCGGCGCAAGTTCCTGATCACCAGCGGTGTCGTCGGCGCCTCCGCGCTCGCCACCGGTGGCGCGTGGACCCTGCGGGACATCTTCGACACCGCGACCTGGGACGACCGGCCCGGCGACGCGAAGACGCTCGTGCTGGTCACCCTGTACGGGGGAAACGACGGCCTCGCGAATGTCATCCCGTTCGCGGAGAAGGGCTACCGGGAGGCGCGCAACGAGCTCGCCTACACCGCCGAGGAGGTCATCCGCCTCAACGACACGGTCGGGCTGAACCCCGCCCTGACCGGGTTCAAGCAGATGTACGACGCGGGGAAGCTCGCCGTCGTCCGCGGGGTCGGCTACCCGAAACCCGACCACAGCCACTTCCGGTCCATGGACATCTGGCAGACCGCGCAGCCGGACCGGCCCGGCAACACCGGCTGGCTCGGCCGCTGGCTGGACACGTTCGGCGGCGACCCGCGGCACGCCGTGTCCTTCGAGCCCGTCCTGCCGCCGCTGCTCGCCGGGGCCAACAGCGCCGGCGCGGCCGTGCCGGTCACCGGTCTCGCCCTGCCCAACGGGGTGCGGGCCGAGACCCTGTCGCAGCTCGGCGCGGCCGCCGAGGGCGAGTCGCCGCTGCAGGCGCGGGCCGCCCGCGCGTTCGCCGACCTGGTCAGCGTCGACGCCCTCGTCCGCACCGCCGCCGACGGCGACCACGACGACACCGGCGAGGAGACCACAGGCACCGGCACCGGCGGCCGCTCCGACCTGAAGGCTCAGCTCGACCTCGTCGCCCGCTGCGTCGAGGCGAACGTCGCCACCCGGGTGTTCTCGGTCTCGCTGGGCGGCTTCGACCTGCACGCCGAGGAGCGGGACTCGCAGGAGAACCTGCTGCGCCGGCTCGACGAGGCGCTGACCGGCTTCGCCGCGCGGATGGCGAAGACCGAGGCGGGCCGCCGGGTCGTGGTGGCCGTCTACTCCGAGTTCGGCCGGCGGGTCGCCGCGAACGGCTCCGACGGTACCGACCATGGCACCGCCTCGAACATGTTCCTGCTCGGCAGCCCCGTGCGCGGCGGCCTGTACGGCGAGCAGCCCAGGCTGTCCGACCTGGACAACGGCGACCTGAAGTTCACGACCGACTTCCGCGCCGTGTACGCCTCGCTGCTGTCGAACGTCCTGGACGCCGATCCGCAGCGGATCCTGGGGTACTCGTCAGCGCTGCCCGGGCTGTTCTAGTCCTCTTCAGGATCCTGGTTGGCCTCGGCGCCGAGCACGAACGCCTGCATGGCGAGCTCGTCGCCGGCCGGCCAGACGAACGCGGGCAGCTCGGCCGGGCCGAGGTCGCGCACGTAGGTCCAGAACTCCCGTACCGCCTCGCCCGGCGACGCAGCCTCGATCGGCAGGTCGACGCTCACCAGCCAGGTCCGCTTCGCCTCGGGCCGCTTCGTCGCGCTCGTGACCTCCTGCGCGACCGCGACGAACGCCGCCTCGTCCAGGCGGTGCTCGCCCTGCTCCAGGCTCCCGCCGAACGGCACCGGCGCCGCGATCAGGTCCACGGTGTAGCGCAGGTGCCCCTCACCGTCGGCCCGGGCGACGCCGAACACCACGGGCGGCTCGACCGCCGCCACCAGCAGCGCCTCGTCCCCGGCGGGAAGCGTGGTCCCCGGCACGACCGGCGAGGCGTAGAGCCGCTCCTGCTCGTACCGCTCCCCGGAGACAACCACCGCCCACTTCGCCATGCCCCCATTCCACCATCCGGCCGTGATCGACAGCAGCCGGGCCGGCGGGGAGCCGGGCGGGACGGGCGCCGGCGGCGCGAATGGCGACTACCGCTCGTCGACGGTCCAGCCGGTCTGGTCGGCCCACTGCTCGGCGCGGTCGAGCATGTCGAAGATGAAGTCGGTCTTGGCGCGGGTGTAGCCCTCGCGGTCGTCGGCGAAGCGGACGGCGAGGCGGCGCTTCACCTGGGCATAGGCGTCGGTGGCCAGGTCGTGGTTGCGCAGGAAGTCGACGAAGAGCAGCTGGACCCGCTCGTGCGAGGAGCCGCGCGACGTGACGTGGACGTGTCGGGTGCGCGGCGGGGTGGCCGGGCGGTAGAACGACCAGGAGGCGGCCGGGTCGCGGTGGGCCAGGGCCATGCCGGTCGACTCGACCGCGGGGCGGTAGCCGTCGCGGTCGTGCTCGTCGGCGACGACGACCAGGATGTCGATGACGTTCTTCGCGGCGAGGCCCGGAACAGCCGTGGAGCCGATGTGCTCGATGCGGAGCGCCACCGGGCCGAGTGCGTCGGCCAGCTCGTCGCGGTAATAGGCGAACTTCGCGGGCCAGTTCGGGTCATATTCGACCAGTTCGAGTGGACCCCCGTAGTCGGCGGCGAACTCGGCGGTCATCAGTCCACACTCCAGTCACTCACCGGGCGGTCGTCAGTCCGGATCATGGTCGGTCGAGCTGCACAAAACAAGAGGCGAGATGATCGTCGACCATGCCGGTGGCCTGCATGAGGGCATAAGCCGTCGTCGGGCCGACGAACCTGAAACCGTGCCGCTTCAGGGCCTTGGCCAGCGCTTTGGACTCGACGGTCGAGGCCGGCACCTCGGCGAAGCTGGCGGGGCGGGCGGCTCGCGGCTCGGGTGCGAAGGACCACAACAGCGCGGCGATCCCGCCGGGGAGGTCGGCGGCGGCGCGGGCATTGGCGACGGCGGCCTCGATCTTCGCCCGGTTGCGCACGATGCCGGCGTCGCCGAGGAGCCGCTCGACGTCGGCCTCGCCGAACTCGGCGACCTTGGCGATGTCGAAGTCCGCGAACGCGGCACGGAACGCGGGCCGCTTGCGCAGGATCGTGATCCACGACAGGCCGGACTGGAAGGCCTCCAGGGTGAGCCGCTCGAAGAGCCCGTTGTCGTCGCGGACGGGCCGGCCCCACTCGGTGTCGTGATAGACCGCGTAGTCGGGCGTCGAGGCGCCCCACGCACACCTGGCGAGCCCGTCGTCGCCCACCACCACATCAACCACGCCCCGCAATGTACTGCAGGCCTACGACAGTTTCCCCGTCTCGACGAGCCGGGCGAAGCGTCGCAGGGCGCCGGTGAGGCTGACCTTGGAGCCGGGCCAGAGGACCGGCCAGGCCGCCTTCCCGGCGGCCCCGGCCGGCAGGTGGAACCACTCGTGCCAGACGACCTGGGTGCGGTTGCTGCCCAGCGGCGTGCAGCGCAGCACCCCGGGGCCGCGCAGCACCTTGCCGTGGTGCACGACGCGGACCTCGTACGGGGGATCGACCTTCACCACCCGCATGAGGTCGCGCAGCGCGGCCGGGCCGACGCGCGTGACGGCCTCGATCGAGCTGCCCTCGCCGCCGTCCCCGGACAGGACGCGGACCGTGGTGAACGGGATCCAGTCGCTCTGCCGGGGCCAGTCGATGAGCGCGGCGAAGACCCGCTCGGCGGGCGCCCGGACGATCACCGTCGCGGTCACCTCGCCGGTGCCGGGCCGGGCGACCTCGTCGTCGAAGGACGAATCGGTCACTTCACCACCGGGGAGGGCGCGCCCCAGGTGTGCGCGGCGCTGTCGTCGTCGGTGGCCCGCTTGTCCAGGTCGACGACGGCGGGCTCGGCCGCGGACTCCGACTCGGACTCGGACTCGGCCGAGGGCGAGCCGGACGGCGAGGACAGCACGACGTTGCCGCCGGCACCGGTGACCGCCGCCTCGCGGGCGTCGCGCAGCGCGTCGGCGTCCTCGGTGCGCCCGTCGCGCAGCGCCTTGACCTCGGCCTCGAGGACCTGGATCAGCTCCTCCTTGTAGCCGATGTCATAGCCGGCGCGGCGCAGCGCCGCGTCGACCTGCGCCATCCGGTACCCACGGAGGGTGGTGTCGAAGCGGACCTGCCCGACGTCGCCCTCGACCAGGGGGCGGGAGGACGGCAGGGGCACCGCGCGCCCGTCGGGCTCGTGACCTTCGATCCCCGGGTCGTCGCCGGTGATCAACAAGGACACGCCGAACCCGATGGCCCCGACGACCACGGCGGCGATCAACACCAGGAGGAACTCAGCCATAGGGGGAATCGTGGCACGCTGACTGAGCGCGGGCGACCCCGGCACACCCATCTGAAGGAAAGACGGAGGATCCATGATGTTTCGGCTGGGCGGCCGGCAGTTCACCGACAGTGACTACGCGGTGATGGCGATCGTGAACCGGACGCCGGACTCGTTCTTCGACAAGGGCGCGACGTTCGCCGAGGACGCGGCGCTGCGGGCGGTCGAGGCGGCGGTCGGCGAGGGCGCGGACATCATCGACATCGGCGGGGTGAAGGCCGGTCCGGGCAGCACCGTGGACGCGGCGGAGGAGCTGCGCCGGACGCTGCCAACGGTCGCGAAGGTCCGGGAGCGCTTCCCTGACGTGGTCATCTCCATCGACACGTGGCGGGCGGAGGTGGCCCGGGAGGTGATCGCGGCCGGCGCGGACCTGATCAACGACACGTGGGCGGGCGCCGACCCGGACCTCGCCGTCGTCGCCGCGGAGACCGGCGCGGGCCTGGTCTGCTCCCACGCCGGCGGGCTCACCCCGAGGACCCGCCCGCATCGGGTGGCGTTCGCGGATCCCGTCGAGGATGTCGTACGGACAGTCACGGCCCTCGCCGAGCGGGCGGTCGCCCTGGGGGTCCGCAGGGACGGCATCCTCATCGATCCGGCGCACGACTTCGGGAAAAACACACGGCACTCGCTCGCGATCACCAACCGGCTCGGCGAGATGACCGCGACCGGCTGGCCCGTGCTGGTGGCGCTGTCGAACAAGGACTTCATCGGCGAGACCCTCGACCTGCCGGTCGGCGAGCGCCTGGAGGGCACCCTGGCGGCCACGGCGGTGTCGGCGTGGCTGGGAGCGCGGGTCTTCCGGGCCCACCAGGTGCGGGCGACCCGCCGGGTCCTGGACACGGTGGCGGCGATCAGGGGCGACCGGCAGCCCGCGGTCGCCCGGCGCGGCCTGGCCTGAACCGGGCCCGGACCGGGCCTGGACCGGGCAAGGACCCGCGTCAGGTCCAGCGCAGGATGCGCTTGCGCCACGCGTAGAGGATCCCCAGGGCGAGGACCGCCACGAAGATCGCCATCTCGACGACCGCGGCGGTCCCGAACCCGGGCCGGTCGAAGATCACGGCCCAGGGGAAGAGGAACACGCTCTCCACCGCGAACAGCGCGTACAGGAACGCGTACACGTAGTACCGGATCTGTGCCTGCGCCCAGTCGCCGCCCACCGGGTCGAGCCCGCATTCGTAGGTGTCGAACTTCGCGGCGGTCGCCCCACTGTCCGCCGATCGGCGCGGTCCCAGCAGCCGAGCGGTCGTAAAGGCGGCCACAAAAACGCCGGCACCGACCAGAAGCAGGAGGCCGAGCGTCGCATAACTACCTAGATAGCCACTCACGCCACGCACCGTACTCGCACAACCACGAACTCCGACATGCCGAAACCAGAACTTGTCTAGATAATGGGCTTCCTTGCCGCACGGCAATCAAGCAGCAAGCGGACCGCCGCCAGGATACGAGGACGCCCCCATGGAAGCACCCGCGCGCCGCCGCGCCCGGCTTCGTGCTGCCTTCGTCGCGCTGAGCACCTCCTGCGCGTTGCTCTTCACGCTCACCCCGGCCGCGTACGCGGAGCCGGACCCGGAGGAGTCGACCACGGCGCCGACGGATCCGCCGGTCACCACGGAGCCGCCGACACCGCCGGCCTCGCCGACCGAGAAGCCGACGACACAGTCCCCGACGCCGCGCCCGACGACCAAGGCGCCGCCGCCACCGGCGCAGAAGGTGCGCAAGTTCACGGTGTCGGTGAGCGACGTGGTCCTCGGCGACGCGTACTGGCAGGGCAACGGCGCCTCGAAGCTGGTCGTCTCGGTCCAGAACCTCGGCGAGACCCCGGAGACCATCACCGGCTTCTACACCTTCCCCAGCGGGACCCGCGCCACCGGCGGCTACGGCATCGACGGCTGCCGGACCAGCAACGGCACCCTGAGCTTCTCCTGCCCGCTCGCGCCGGGGAAGATCGGCCGGGTCGTGGTCGACGTCGACGTCGCGCCGGACGCTTGGCGGCTGTCCGGGTCCGGCAACGTGACGGCCGTGATGGAGAACTTCCCGGAGAAAGTGCGGAACTTCTCAATCACGTTCAGCACGAAGCCCCCAGTGCCCGGCATCGAGTTGACAGCCGACCCCTTGACCCTCCCGTCGCAGGCGACGCCGCGCACCGAAACCGCCACGCTCCAGGTCAAGCTGCGCAATACCGGCTCGGCGAAGGCTGTCGGCGCGGTCGAGGTGGTCACCCCGCCCGGGGTCGACGTGGTGTCGTTCCCGAGCGTCTGCCGGGCACAGCGGAAGCTGTCGCCCGAGCGGTCACGCTGTGAGCTGGGCGACGTCGCCGCGGGCAAGGAGGTGCCGGCCGGTTTCGTGCTGTCGATCAGCGCCTCCGCCCGGGCCGAGGTGCCGCTGACGGGCGCGGTGCACGGCTACCTGGCGCCGATCGGCCTGGATCCGGTCGAGACCCGCACCGACTACAAGATCACCGGTCCGCCGCTCGCCGGCGAGGTGGAGCTCCCCACCGACGCCCCGGCGTCGCCGGTGGCCGTGACCGGCAGCCAGCTGTCCAGCCTGCCGTTCATCGGCGGGATCATCGGGCTGGTCGCGCTGGTGGGGTTCCTGGTCGTGTTCTCGCTGCGGCGACGCCTGCGGGACGAGTCCGCGACCCCCGATGAGCCCGGCATGCGAGACGATTCCGGTCCACGGGACGATGCGTCCCAGAGATTGGTACCAGAGCCGCGAAGAAGTGACGAAGATCTACCGCCGCTGCCCCAGCGCACGCCGATGCCCAGGTCATTGACGCTGCCGAGGCTGCCGAAGGGCCCCGTCGCGGGCTCCAGCTTCCGGCAGCCGGAGGAGTAAGCGCAGAATAGTGGTGTTTGCGCGGTTCGACGTCAGCCGCACAAATCCGGGATCCGACGCACAGCGGCACCTGCGAAGGCGGCAGGCGCGGACCTTCGACGTACCCTCTGAGTGACAGAAGGATCGGGCCGGCTCGACGATGTCGTCGCACCACCGCATCCCCGCTCCGCCGGCTTAAACAGGAGGTCAGCTCACGTGACCAAGCAGGTCCGCCAGCTGGATCGAGTGGTCATCAGGTTCGCTGGCGACTCCGGCGACGGCATGCAGCTCACCGGTGACCGTTTCACGTCGGAAACCGCGCAGCTCGGCAACGACATCTCGACCTTGCCTAACTTCCCCGCGGAGATCCGCGCGCCCGCCGGCACCCTGCCGGGCGTGTCGAGCTTCCAGGTCCACTTCGCCGACTTCGACATCCTGACGCCGGGCGACGCACCCAACGTCCTGGTGGCGATGAACCCGGCGGCGCTGAAGGCCAACCTCGCCGACCTGCCCAAGGGCGCCTCGATCATCGTCAACACCGACGAGTTCACGAAGCGCAACCTGGCGAAGGTCGGCTACGCCAGCAACCCGCTCGAGGACGGCTCGCTCGAGGGCTGGGCCGTCGCGCCGGTCGGCCTCACGTCGATGACCGTGAAGGCGCTGGAGTCGCACGGCGTGTCCAAGAAGGACGCCGAGCGGGCCAAGAACATGTTCGCCCTCGGCCTGCTGTCGTGGATGTACTCCCGCCCGCACGAGTCGACGCTGCGCTTCCTGGAGCGCAAGTTCGCCGCCCGGCCGGAGCTCGTCGCCGCCAACATCGCCGCCTTCAACGCGGGGTGGAACTTCGGCGAGACGACCGAGGCGTTCGCGGTCCGCTACGAGGTCAAGCCCGCCAAGATGACCGCGGGCAACTACCGCAACATCACCGGCAACGCCGCGCTCGCTCTCGGTGTCGTCGCGGCAGGTGTACGGGCGGAGCTGCCCGTCTTCCTGGGCGCGTACCCGATCACGCCCGCGTCGGACATCCTGCACGAGCTGAGCAAGCACAAGAAGTTCGGCGTGACGACGGTGCAGGCCGAGGACGAGATCGCCGCGATCGGCGTGGCCCTCGGCGCGTCCTACGGCGGCGCGCTGGGCGTGACGACCACGTCGGGCCCGGGTGTCGCCCTCAAGGGCGAGACCATCTCCCTCGCGGTGGCCCTGGAGCTGCCGCTGCTCATCATCGACGTGCAGCGGGCCGGCCCGTCCACCGGCCTGCCGACCAAGACCGAGCAGGCTGACCTCAACATGGCGCTGTTCGGCCGGCACGGCGAGGCCCCGGTGGCGGTCATCGCGCCGCGCTCCCCCGCCGACTGCTTCAACGCCGCGATCGAGGCGGCCCGGATCGCACTGACCTACCGCACCCCGGTGATCCTGCTCTCCGACGGGTACATCGCCAACGGCTCCGAGCCGTGGCGGCTGCCGGAGGTCGCGGACCTGCCGGACCTGCGGACCGAGTTCGCGACCGAGCCCAACAGCGAGGACGGCACGACGTTCCTGCCGTACCTGCGCGACCCGGTGACCCTCGCCCGCCCGTGGGCGGTCCCCGGCACGCCCGGCCTGGAGCACCGCATCGGCGGCCTGGAGAAGGCCGACAAGACCGGCGACATCTCCTACGACCCGGCCAACCACGACTTCATGGTGCGCACCCGCGCCGCCCGGATCGAGGGCATCGAGGTGCCCGACGTCGAGGTCGAGGACCCCGACGGCACCGCCCGCGTGCTGGTGCTCGGCTGGGGCTCCACCTACGGCCCGATCGGCGCCGCCGCGCGGGCCCTGCGCCAGCGCGGGCTGCCGATCGCGCAGGCGCACCTGCGGCACCTGTCGCCGATGCCGAAGAACCTCGGCGCGGTGCTCGCGGCCTACGACAAGGTCGTCATCCCCGAGATGAACCTCGGCCAGCTGGCCGGCGTCATCCGTTCGAAGTTCCTGATCGACGCGATCGCGTACAACCAGGTCCGCGGCCTGCCCTTCACCGCCGCGGAGCTGGAGTCCGTGCTGGAGGAAGTGGTCAAGAATGCCTGAGGCACTCAAGCTGACGACGAAGGACTTCAAGTCCGACCAGGAGGTGCGCTGGTGCCCCGGCTGCGGGGACTACGCGATCCTGGCCGCGGTCCAGTCGTTCATGCCGGAGCTCGGCATCCCGCGCGAGCGGATCGTGTTCGTCTCCGGCATCGGCTGCTCGTCGCGCTTCCCGTACTACATGAACACCTACGGCATGCACTCGATCCACGGCCGCGCGCCGGCGATCGCCAGCGGCCTGTCGGTGTCCCGCCCCGACCTGTCGGTGTGGGTGGTGACCGGCGACGGTGACGCGCTGTCGATCGGCGGCAACCACTTGATCCACGCGCTGCGCCGCAACGTCAACCTGAAGATCCTGCTGTTCAACAACAAAATCTACGGCCTGACGAAGGGTCAGTACTCGCCCACGTCGGAGATCGGCAAGATCACGAAGTCGACGCCGGCGGGCTCGGCGGACTCGCCGTTCAACCCGATCTCCCTGGCCCTGGGCGCGGAGGCGAGCTTCGTCGCCCGCACCATCGACTCCGACCGCAAGCACCTGCAGTCGGTGCTGCGGGCCGCGGCCGATCACCGCGGGTCGGCGTTCGTGGAGATCTACCAGAACTGCAACATCTTCAACGACGGCGCGTTCGACGCGTTGAAGGAGCCCGCCACCCGGGACGACTTCACGATCCGCCTGGAGCACGGCCAGCCGATCACGTTCGGCAAGGACGGCGAGTGGGCGGTGACGCACCCGCCGGGCGGCTTCGGCCTGTCCGTGGTGCCGACGGCGTCGGCGGCGCCGGAGGAGATCGTCGTGCACGACGAGTCCGTCGCCGAACCCGCCTACGCGTTCGCGCTGTCCCGGCTGCCGGGCCTCGACCTGCGCAACACCCCGATCGGGGTGTTCCGCAATGTGGAGCGGCCCGCCTACGACGACCTGGTCCGCGACCAGCTCACCACGGCGAAGGCCAAGGCGAAGGGCACCCCCGAGGAGGAGCTCGGCGCCCTGCTCAACAGCGGCGACACGTGGACGATCCTGTAGACGATCCTGTAGACGATCCTGCAGGCAACCTGTACAGCAGCCGATGCGTCTGAAGAGGTAGCGCACCGACACGTCGGTGAGCCCTCCCTGAGGTGGGGTGGCAGTGCAACGGGGTAATCCCCCGGCGGGCTGTCACCCCATCTGGCTGTCCGGCTCCGGCTATTCGGCGGCGGAGAAGCGGATCGAGCCGGCCACCAGGTCCGGGTGCTCGATCGTCAGGGCCAGGGCCACCGACTCCTCCAGGCTCAGCGCGCCACCGGCGGCGTAGGCCTCGTCGAAGTCCGCGTCGCCCATCGCGGTGCGCAGCGCGGCCTGCTGCTCCGTCCAGTACGCGCCGAACCCGCCGGCGGAGCAGCGCAGCCGCACCATGGCCGCCTGGGCGGCGCCGAAGAGCCGCGCCGCGGTGCCGGTCTCGCCGGCGAGGGAGCAGCGCACCGCGATCGCCATCAGCGCCTCGCACACCCGCAGGTGGAAGCCGAAGCTCATCCGCGACCGCAGCGCCACGATCAGGTGGTCGTGCGCCGCGACCAGGTCGCCGCGGGACAGCGCGACCATGCCGAGCAGCATGTCGACGGTGCGCCGGCCGCGCTCCGTCGGGCGGGAGTTCTCCAGCGTGCGGGCGGACGCCAGCAGGTCGGCGGCCTCGTCGAGCGCGCCGCGGCGCCACAGCAGCTGCGCGAGGGCGTAGACGGCGAAGAGCGTCTCACCCGCGACGCCCTGCTCCTCGGCGAGGGCGATCACCTCCCGGCAGCCGCGCTCGGCCTCGTCGAAGCGGCCCATGTCCAGCAGCGGCGCGCCCCGCCCGGCGAGCACCCGCGCGAGCAGCCCGGGGTCGCCGGCCCGGCGCGCCGCGGCCTCGGCCCGCTGCGAGAAGCGCAGCTCCTCGACCGTCTCACCGTCGGCGCCCGCGTGCAGGGAGTGCATGTGGTAGGCCGCCGCGAGCTCCGCGTCGGGGACGGGCTCACCGGTCGCGCTGATCCGCTCGTACAGGCGGAACAGCCACATGCGACCCTCACGGACCAGGCCGCGCTCCCGCCACCACTGGTCGAGCGCACCGGCGACGGCGAGGCCCTGCCGGGCGCTGCCGCGGGTCACGGTCCAGTGCAGGGCCGCCCGCAGCTCGTCGGCGAGCGGGTCGAGGGTGTAGAGCGACAGCGTGACGGGCCGCCCCTCGGCGTCGACGTGGGCGTCGTGCGCGGCCTGGAGGCACCAGGCGACGTGCCGCTCCCGGGCCGGCTCCTCCTCGCCGGCCTCGACGAGGCGCCGGGCGGCGTAGGCGCGGATCGGGTCGAGCATGCGGTAGGTCGCGTTCGTCGCGCCGGCCTCCGCCTGCAGCAGCGACTTGTCGACGAGGGTCGCGAGCGGGTCGAGGGGGTCGCCGTCGTGCAGCCACTCGATCGCGGGCAGGTCGACGGGGCTGGCGAAGACCGACAGCCGGCGCAGCAGCCGGGCGGCGCGGTCGTCGAGCGTCCGGTACGACCAGTCCACGGCGGCCTGCATCGTGCGGTGCCGGTTGCCGGGGACGTCGGTGTCGGACGAGGCGCCGCGGCCGGCGTCCAGGGTGCCGAGGACGTCGTCGATGCGGGCCGCGAGCTGCGCGGCGGACAGCAGCCGCAGCCGCGCCGCGGCGAGCTCCAGCGCGAGCGGCAGCCCTTCCAGGGCCTCGGCGACCCGGGTGAGCTGGGCGATGTCGCCGGGCTCGGCGGGCCGGCCGCCCCGCGCGGCGGAGGCCCGGTCGACCAGCAGCGCGACGGCGTCGCTGAACCCGCCGCCGCTGGCCGCCTCGACCGACAGCGGCGGGATCCGCCAGACGACCTCGCCGGCGAGGCCGAGCGGCTCGCGGCTGGTCGCCAGGACGGTCACCTCCGGTCCGGTGGACAGCAGCCGCGACACGAGCCGGCGGGCCGCGGGCAGCTGCGCGTCGGACGTGTCGAGCAGGAACAGCATCCGCCGGTCGCGGACGTGGTCGGCGAGGGTCTGGATGACGGGCCGGCCCGGCTCGGGGCGCAGCCCGGCGGCGGCCGCGACGGCGACGTCGACGAGGTCGCTGGTCGCGACGGCGCTGAGGTCGGCGAACCAGACCCCGTCGCGGAACTGCTCGACGAGCTCACCGGCGGCCTCGACGGCGAGGCGGGTCTTGCCGGCGCCGCCGGCGCCGACCACGGTGACGAGGCGGTGGGCGCCGACGAGGTCGCGCACGGCGGCGCGTTCGGCGGCGCGGCCGATGAACCGGGTCGTCTGCACCGGCAGGTTGTGGGCGGGCGCGTCGATGGTGCGCGGCCGGGGGAACTGGCGGTCCAGGCCCGGGGCGACCAGCTGGAAGATCCGCTCGCAGCCGTCGAAGCCGCGCAGCCGGTGCAGGCCCAGGTCGAGCAGGTAGGCGTCGTCGCCGAGGGCGCCGTCGAGCCCGCCGACGCGGCCGGCGGTGGCCGCGGAGCACAGGACCTGCCCGCCGTGGGCGGCGGCGGCGACGCGGGCCGCGCGGTGCACCTCCGGCGACGTGTACTCCCCGCCGTAGGGCTCGGCGAACCCGGTGTGCAGGCCCATGCGGACCCTCGGCCGGGCGTCGGACCCGTCGGGCGCGGCCGGCCAGTCGTGGGCGGCGAGCTCGCGCTGCGCCTCGATGCAGGCGGTGAGCGCGGCGGCGGCGTCGGCGAACGCGACGAAGAGCGAGTCACCCTCGGTGAAGAGTTCAACACCGTCCGCTTTTGACAGTGCGCGACGGATCACCTGCCGGTGCTCCTGGAGCACCGGCCGGTATCCCGTGCCGAGCATCTGGGCAAGTCGAGTCGAGCCCTCGATGTCGGTGAACAGGAATGTCACCAGCCCGCTGGGCAGATGCGTCCGCGCCGACACGTGAAACCCCCGCCTCCCTTTTCAGGCGTGACCCATGTTTCCCCACCCCTGGGTCGCACGCATCGTAGAAACGGTCCCCAACCAGTCGTCCTCAAGGTCGGACAGACGTTGGTCTGCACTCTTCCAAGCAGGTCAGCAAGCATACGGGGGTGAAGCTCGAGTGGGTTTCGCGTGACGTAACGACAACCTGACCGGCCGAGTTGTGGCACGCTAGGCCACAACATCAAAGCCGTCCGGCGGTTATTGCGAAACCGGCCCGTAACAATGCATCAACAACCGCACGAGCCGCCGCAACATCCGCCACCGGAAGGACGCTGCGAGATGCCCGCGGCGTTGACACCATTGACGGCGACTGTCGACAGCAGCTTCACCGTGTCGTCGTGGCCCGCCGGACATGCGGCGTTCGCATTGGCTTCAGCCATCGGCCGCTGGACTTCGAACGTGTCGCCGCAGGCCCTGCACCGGTACTCGTAACGAGGCATCCCCACAGGTTAGGCGACGGTGACACGTGCGCGGCAAGTACGGAATACTCGACGGGTGGCACAGAACCGCGGTCCCCGGCCCGACGAGCACAAACCCACCACAGTGGACACACTCTCGGTGACCGCGATCCGCTCACCCGCGCCGGATGAGGACCCCGTCCCGGGGAATCCTCCGTCGAAACACGGTAAAAGAGCGGCGAAAAACGACAAATCCACCACCGACAATGCCTCGGCAGCATCACCGAGCGTGCCGTCGCAGCGCCACGTCCCGAAGCACGCCGCGAAGGAGCCCGGCGACCCGGCGACCACGACACCGGCACCCGCGACCACCGGGAAGCCGGACGCGCCCGCCGACGTCCTGCAGAGCCGGCCGGCCCGCTTCGAGGGGCTGCGGGTGTGGCTGCGCCAGCCCGGCGGCCGGGTGCTCGTCGTCGGCCTCGCGCTCGCCCTGGTGCTCGGCGCCGCCTACGCGTCCGGCAAGTACCTCGTCCCGGCCGTGTCCGAGCAGCGGGCCGGCAGCTCCGCCCCGCCGCCGCCGACCGCGACCCCGGGCGGGATCGAGACCGGCGACGCGCCCGTGCCGCAGACGCCGCCGACGACGTTCAGCCCGCCCGCCGGCACGAAGGAGCGCCCGTCGGACGTCCTGGCCGCGTGGGCCGGCCCGCGCGCGGTGAAGCTCAACATCCCGCCGGTGTCGCTGCAGGCGTACGGGTACGCGGAGCTGATCACCGCCCGCACCACCCCGGGCTGCAAGCTGACCTGGACCACCCTCGCCGGCATCGCGAAGATCGAGTCGGACCACGGCCGGACGGGCGGCGCGCTGGTGCAGGACGACGGCAAGTCCGTGCCGGCGATCATCGGCCCGCCGCTGGACGGGCAGAGCAACCGGCAGGCGATCAAGGACACCGACGGCGGCGCGATCGACACCGACAAGACCTGGGACCGGGCGGTCGGGCCGATGCAGTTCCTGCCGAGCACCTGGAAGCAGTACGGGATCGACGCCGACGCCGACGGGGTGACCGACGTCAACGACATCGACGACGCGGCCCTGACCGCGGCCGCGTACCTGTGCTCCGGCGGCCGCGACCTGTCCACGGTGGAGGGCTGGAACGCCGCCATCCACTCGTACAACATCCCCGAGGAGTACCGCACGGCGGTCTTCAACGCGACGAACGACTACGGCCGCCGGGACCGCACGGCGTAGATTCGCGTACATGAAAGGCCACGCTCTGCGGCGCGGTACTTCCGCTGAGCCACAAAGGTAGGCAAGCTTGACTCCGTGATGGTGCGCGAGTGGGACCCGGGGACCGCGACCGCGGCTGAGATCGAGGCGGTGCTGCGGGCGCTCAACGAGATCGTGGCGTTCGACGTGCCCGAGGATCCGCCGTGGCGTGACGTCAAGTTCCGGGAGTATCTCGCGGTCACGATGCCGGGCGAGCGGCGCACGTCGTGGCTGGCCGTCGACGAGTCCGGTGACGTGCTCGGCCACGCGAGCCTGCTCGCGCTGGAGGAGATCGGCGTGCTGGAGCTGTCGGTGCGCCCCGCGGCCCGCCGCGGGCACGTCGACACGGCGCTGCTCGCCGCGGTGGCCCGCCGGGCCGCCGAGGAGGGCTTCGAGTCCGTCGGCGTCGAGGTGATCGGCGGCACCCCGAGCGTCAAGTTCTTCGAGTCGTTCGGCTTCGAGTGCGCGTTCATCGAGCAGCGCAACCTGCTGGACCTGGGCGGGGTCGACTGGCTGCGGCTGGGCGAGATGGCGGCCGGCATCGGCGCGGGCTACCGGGTCGAGTACCACCCGGGCGGCCCGCCGGAGCAGCACTACGCGGCCTACGCGGCGGCGAAGGAGGCGGCGCGGGCGTCCGTCGTGGCGGACCTGGAGCTGCGGCCCAGCTCCTACGACGCGGAGCGGCTGCGGGCCAGCCTGGCGACGCTGCACGCGCGCGGCCTCAAGCCGTACATCGTCCTCGCGGTGCACGAGGCGTCCGACACGATCGCGGGGCTCACCGAGGTCGTCGTCCCGGCGCAGCGGCCGACCCGTGCCGACCAGTACGACACCATCGAGGTGCCGACGCACCGCGGCTACGGCATCAGCCGGGCGATCAAGGCGCGGATGCTCTTCGAGCTGCGGGCCGCCGAGCCGCACCTGCTGGACGTGCAGACGTGGAACGCGACGGAGAACGAGCCGCTGCTGAAGGTCAACGCCGAGCTGGGCTTCAAGCCGGACCGCGAGTGGCGCGAGTACGACGCCGACGTCATCGACCTGCTCCGCCGGCTGAAGTAGACGAATCGGCCAGGTGCCCAGCCGGCCCGGCCAGTGTGAACCCGCTCGGGTCCCCCGCCCCGGCCACGCTGACCCTCGCCACCAAGCGGAAAGGGCCCCGGGCGCATGCCCGGGGCCCCTTCGTGGAGCGGGTTCGTTACGGCAGGGTCCACTTCTGGTTCGCCGGCACCGGCGAGACGCAGGTCCACAGGTGCACGACGGTGCTGTCCGCGGAGTTGTTGCCGGACACGTCGAGGCACTTGCCGGACTGCGGGTTGCGCAGCGTGCCGTCGGCGTTCGGCGCCCAGTTCTGCGCCGCCGAGCCGTTGCACGTCCACAGCTGGATCTTCGTGCCGTCGGCGCTGCCGCCACCGGACACGTCGAGGCACTTGCCGAGGGCCCGCAGGGTCTGGCCGTTGCGGGTCCAGGTCTGCGCGCCGGAGCCGTTGCAGGTGTACAGCTGGATCTGCGTACCGTCCGCGGTGCCGCTGCTGCGGACGTCGAGGCACTTGCCGGCCAGGCCCTTGATCGGCCCGACCCCGGTCGGCGGCGTCGATCCCTTCACGAACGTGATGTCATCGACGTCGAAGAGGCCGGTGCCCGTGCCGGTGAACGTGAGGAAGATGTTCGCGTTGCCCGACGGGACGCCGGTCAGCGTGGTGGTGACGTTGGCGTAGGTGTCCCAGCTGCCGGTGTTCGGCACGTTGACGGTGCCGAGGACCGTGCCGGTCTGCGAGCCGTTGCGGATCTGGATCTGGCCGCCGGGCCCGCCGGACACGACCCGCGCCCGGAAGGACGTGGCGCCGCCGACGTTCACGTTGTTGTAGCCGGCCCAGTCGCCCGGGTCGATGTAGCCGAGGGTCTGGCCGTTGTTGGCGCCGGCCTTGGTGAAGGCCTGCGCGCCGTTGACCGAGCTGAAGGACTCGGCCTGCACGGTCACGTCCGTCGACGGGTTCCCACCGAGGTCCTTGATCCGGACGTTGCGGAACGAGGCCGTGTCGCCGCTGCCGTGGTTCTGGATGCCGATGTACCCGTCGAGGTTGCGGGCCGGGTCGGTGTTGGTGAAGTCGTTGATCAGGCTGCCGTTGAGGTACACCCGGATCCGCTGACCCTCGACGAGCAGCTCGTAGGTGTTCCACTCACCGGCCGGGTTGAGCGCCGCGTCGCGGGCCGCGATGTCCGCGGACTTGAACGTGTAGATGGCGCCCGTGGTGCGGTCAGCGGCGTCGGTCGCGTCGATCTGGATCTCGTACCCCTGGTTGACGGCGACCCACGGGTCGGTGCCCGGGTTCGGGAAGCCGACGAAGATGCCGGAGTTGCTGTCGCCGGTGAGCCGCCAGTCCGCCTTCAGCGAGTACGACGTGTACTGCTTCGCGCTGTACCAGAACAGGCCCATGCCGCCGGTGGAGGTCAGCGTCGCGTCGCTGTTGGTGAAGCTGCCGGGGCCGGCCTGCGACCAGCCGGTCGTGGCGCCGTTGTAGATCGCGGTGTAGCCGCTCTCGGGACGGCAGTCCGCCTTGGCGCGCTTGGCGGCGTACCGGATGCCACCGAGGAGCTCGTTGCGGAAGTTGCCGTCGGAGTACGACTCCTGCGTGTGCCCGAAGCCGGTGTAGAACGACCGGCCGCTGTCGATCGTCTTGCACCAGGTGATCGGGTGGTCGGCGCCCATCGACCCACCGGAGTAGGACGACTCGTCCAGCGTCGCCAGGACGCGGGCGCTGCTGCGCGGGTTGGTCTGGTAGTTGTACAGCTCGTCGGTGCGGGTCCAGGTCTGCGGCAGGTGCGCCGTGGCCGGGTGGGCCCGGTTCTCGGTCTTCGAGTTGACCTGCTGGATCGCCGGGTGCGAGGCGAACCACGCGCCGACGAGGTTGCCGTAGAACGGCCAGCTGTACTCGGTGTCGGCGGCCGCGTGGACACCGACGTATCCGCCGCCGCCGCGCACGTACGACTCGAACGCCGTCTGCTGGGCGTCGTTGAGCACGTCACCGGTGGTGTTGAGGAAGACGACCGCCTCGTACTGCGCGAGGTTGGCGGTCGTGAAGCGGGTCGCGTCCTCGGTGGCGGTCACGGTGAAGTTGTTGGCCGCGCCCAGCTGCTGGATCGCGGTGATGCCCGCCGGGATCGCGTCGTGGCGGAAGCCGGCGGTCTTGGAGAACACGAGCACGTCGTAGGGCGCGTCGGCGGCGACGGCCGGGCTGGCGGTGTACAGCGAGCATGCGGCGAGGGCGATGGCGGCGCCCGCTCCGGCGAGGATTCTGCGCACTGAATCTCCTTAGCAGGGAGGGAGGCGCCCGTGTGGCGGCACGGGCGCCCGATCACCTCGTTAGGGCAGGGTCCACTTCTGGTTGGCGGGTGCCGGACTGACGCAGGTCCACAGGTGCACGACGGTGCTGTCCGCGGAGTTGTTGCCGGACACGTCGAGGCACTTGCCGGACTGCGGGTTGCGCAGCGTGCCGTCGGCGTTCGGCGCCCAGTTCTGCGCCGCCGAGCCGTTGCACGTCCACAACTGGATCTTCGTGCCGTCGGCGCTGCCGCCACCGGACACGTCCAGGCACTTGCCGAGCGACTGGAGCGTCTGACCGGAGCGGGTCCAGGTCTGCGCGTTGGTGCCGTTGCAGGTGTACAGCTGGATCTGCGTACCGTCGGCCGTGGCTGCGCTGCGCACGTCGAGGCACTTGCCGGCGAGCCCCTTGACCGGGCCGATGCCGCTGCTGCTGGTCGTGAAGGTGAAGCTGTCCACGTCGAACAGTGCGGCGGTGCCGGTGCCGGCGAACGTCACGAACAGCGACGTGGTGCCGGCCGGCGCGCCGGAGATCGGCGCGGTCACCGTCGTGAACGTCTCCCACGAGCCCGTCACCGGGATCGTCGCGGAGCCGATGATCGGGCCCGTCGCCGAGCCCGTGCGGAACTGCACGGTGCCGCCGGTGCCGCCGGACGACGCCCGGACGGCGACACTCGTGGCATTGTTCAGCTTGTACGGGTCGAACTGGATCCAGTCGCCGTTGTTGATGTCGCCGACGGTCTTGCCGCCCTCGGCGGTCGTCTTGGTGAACGTGTTGATGCCCGACGACGTCTTGAAGTGCTCCGCCTGCCGCTTGCGCGGCTGGAGGATGTTCTGCGCGTGGACGGTCAG
>NZ_JBEXUD010000036.1:56398-121229 GCF_040614215.1 Dactylosporangium sp. NPDC006015 | reverse complement strand
CGCGCGACCAGGCCGCCGGGCGCCCGGCCGGCCGGCTCCTCGTCGAGCGCGGGCGCGGGCGGCAGCGGGCCGCGGAAGAGCAGGAAGTCCAGGCCGAACACCACGGTGGCGCCGGCCAGCAGGGTGAGGACCAGCCCGAGCGTGTGGCCGGTGCCGGTGACGCCGCCGTGCGGGACGAGGACGACGGCGCCGTACATGAGCAGCAGCGCCAGACCGGACAGCAGGGACGACAGGACGGCCACGGCACCGGCGGTGCGGCGGGTGGCGCCGGCGGTGCGGAACTGGCGGAACGCGAAGCCCGCGGACACGGCGGACCCGGCCGGCAGGCTGAAGGAGATCGCGGAGCGGGTGAAGGTGACCGCGACGGCCCGGGGCACCGACATCCGCACCCCGAAACCGGCGAGGAGGCGGCGCTGCTGGAGGGCGAAGTGCCGCAGGGAGACCAGCTCGGCCACCGCGGCGAGGACCAGCCACCAGGGGCTCGCGGAGGCGATGGTGGCGGCGATCTGGTCCGGGTCGGGCAGTTTGTCCTTGAGCGTGACCGTGGCCACACCCAGCACGACGAGCAGCGCGGCGATCCGCAGCGCCCGCTTCGTGCTCATGCCGAGAACTGTCCCATCCTTTGGTTGCGGCGCGGCCACATGGGCGACAGGAAGTGCGTTGCGCTCGTCACGCACAGAGGGTGAACCCATGCGAGGCTGGAGGCCATGAAGCGCCTGTCGAAGGTCGACCTCCACGACACGTTGCCCAAATCGGAGGCGGGCCTCCGGCTCGCGGCGGCCCAAGAGCGGCTGCTGCGGCTCCGGCTGACGCTCGGCGGGCAGATCGGTGGCGGCAAGGCGCGGCTCGGACCGCCGCTGTGCGTGGTGTTCGAGGGCTGGGACGCCTCCGGCAAGGGCGGCTCGATCAAGCGGCTCGTCGACCACCTCGACCCGCGGCACGTGCGGGTGGCGCAGTTCGCGGCGCCGACGTACGACGAGAAGCGGCACCACTTCCTGTGGCGGTTCTGGCCGGCGCTGCCGGGCTGGGGCGGGATGACGGTCCTGGACCGGTCCTGGTATGGCCGGGTCCTCGTCGAACGCGTCGAGCAGTTCGCGACCGAGGAGCAGTGGAGCCGCGCCTACGAGGAGATCGTCGAGTTCGAGCGGACGCTCGCCGCCGAGGGCATGGTCATCGTGAAGTTCTGGATGCACATCTCCGGCAAGGAGCAGCTGCGCCGCTTCCAGAGCCGGCGCGACGACCCGCTGCGCTCGTGGAAGCTCACCGACGAGGACTGGCGCAACCGGGAGAAGCGGCCCGCGTACAAGCAGGCGGTGGAGGACATGCTGGCCCGCACCGACCACCCGGCCGGGCCGTGGCACGTCATCCCCGGCAACGACAAGCCCACGGCCCGGGTGCTCGTGGTGGAGCAGGTGTGCGCCGCGGTCGAGGAGGCCCTGGACCGCCACGGGCTCGAACTACCGGGCTGACGCGCCGCCGTCGACGTACATCACCTCGCCGGTCATGAAGCTGGACGCCTCGGAGCCGAGGAACAGCACGGCCTTCGCGATCTCGTCGGGGGTGGCGGGCCGGCCGAGCGGGACGCCCGCCACCAGATCGGACGAGCCGGTGGACGTCTCGTACCGCTGCAGCATCGGCGTCTGGACGGGCCCCGGCGCGACGGCGTTGACCCGGATGCCGGTGCCGGCCGCCTCCAGGGCCGCCGAGCGGGTGAGCCCGTCGACCGCGTGCTTGCTGGCGACGTAGACGGCCGAGCCGGGCGCGCCCTGGTGGCCGAGCACCGACGAGACGTTGACGATGCTGCCGTGGCCCTGCTCGGCCATCACCCGCAGCTCGTGCTTCATGCTCAGCAGGGTGCCGAGCACGTTGGTGTCGAAGGTCGCGGCGTAGGTGTCGGCGGTCTGCTCCACCACGGCGCCCGGGGTGCCCTCGGTGCCGGCGTTGTTGACCGCGACGTCGAGGGAGCCGAAGCGCGTGACGGTGTCGTCGACCAGCTGGCGGACGTCATCCTCGCGGCGCACGTCGGCGTGCATGAAGACGGCGCCGGCGGGCAGCTCGGCGTCGTGGCGGCCGGCGACCACCACGTCCGCGCCCTGGCCCGCGAACGCCTCGGCGGTGGCCCGTCCGATGCCGGTGAGGCCACCGGTGATCAGCACAGTTGTCATGCGCGGGTAGGTCCCCCGCGACGCACCCGATATGCCTAGCTGTGCTCGCGGATGTACTGCTGCGGGTCCTTGTCGCGGAACGTGAGGCCCTTGCCGCTCGGGTGCTCGCCGTAGAACGTGAGCCACTGCGCGCCGAGCGACACCCGCAGGTCCATGCCGGCGTGCTTGCGGAAGTCGGGCAGCACCTCGTCCTCCTCCTCGGCGAGGTGCTCGCTGTTCTCGGTGCGGGCCTCCCACACCGCCTTCCACCATTCGTCGGAGCCGACCGCCTGGGAGCGGGCCGCCTCGATCGCGTCCCGGATCTTGTTGTGGTCCCGGATCGCGTCGTCGGTCTCCTCGTCGGCGTCGTCGGAGCGCTTGAGCAGGTGCGGGTACAGGATCCGCTCCTCCGCCTCGGCGTGGATCTCCAGGTGCAGGGCCAGGGACTCCCACACGGCGGTGAGCTGCTCCTCGCCGCGGGCGTCGTCGAGGCGGGCGAAGCCGCGGCGGAACGCGTGGTGGTCGTCCAGGATGAGCGCGGTAATGTCCTCCATGCCCGCATCATCACCCACAGGGCGATATCCGAAACGTGCTCCGCCATGATGTCCCGATGAACACGCTGCGCGCGAGACTTCCCGACTGGTTCGCCGGCGGGCTGCTGGCCGTGGCCGTCCTGTGCGCCGTCGCCGCGGTCTCCGCGGCGCTCGGGTCGCGGGTCCACCCCGTGCGGGTCACCGTCGACGCGCTGCTGCTGCCGGCGCCCGCGAACCTCGGCTACGCCGCGATCCTGGCGACCCTCGCCGCCGCCGTGCACAACCGCAAGCGCGTCATCTACTGGATCCTGGCGCTGTTCCTCGGCGCGCAGCTGCTGTTCGACGTGTTCGTGCTGCTCGGCGGCGCCGAGCGCGGCGAGGAGGCGCGGGAGCTGCGGCTGCCGTGGCACGGCGCGGCAGCCGGCCTGGCCAACGCCGTCATCACCTCCGTGCTGCTGGCGCTGCTGTGGCTGGCCCGTGGCGGGTTCTCCGCCCGCGTCCAGCGGGCCAGCCTGCCGAAGGCCCTCGCCACCCTCGGCGTGCTGATCAGCGCGTTCACGCTGCTCGGCTGGGGGCTGGTCGAGCTGTTCCCGGGCTCGCTCGGGCCGGGGGCGGGGCGCCTCGCGTACAGCGGCAAGACCGTCCTCGGTGGAGCGTTCGGCTTCGACGTGGGGCTGCACGGCCGGGCCCCCGGCTGGGTCAACCTGATCCTTGGCGCGTTCGGCGCGATCGCCCTGTTCGCCGCCCTGTTCGCGCTGCTGCGCTCGCAGCGGGCCACCGCGTCGCTGGACGCCGACGAGGAGCGACGCGTCCGGCAGCTGCTCGCCGCGCACGGCCGCCGCGACTCGCTCGGCTACTTCGCGACCCGCCGGGACAAGGAGGTCGTGTTCTCCCCCACCGGGCGTGCCGCCGTCACGTACCGGGTGGTCTTCGGCGTCTCCCTCGCCAGCGGCGACCCACTCGGCGAGCCCGACGCGTGGCCGCCGGCGATCGAGGCGTGGCTGCGGGAGGCCCGCGACTACGCGTGGACCCCGGCGGTGATGGGCGCGAGCGAGGAGGGCGCGACCGCGTACGCCCGCGCCGGGCTGCGCGTCATCCAGCTCGGCGACGAGGCGGTCCTGCACGTCCGCGACTTCGACCTCGAGGCGCCGCGGCTGCGGCAGGTCCGCCAGGCGGTGCACCGGGTCGAGCGGGCCGGTTACACGGTGCGGATCCGCCGGCACGCCGACATCGGCGCGCAGGAGATGGCGCGGATCATCGAGCTCGCCGCCCGCTGGCGCGACACGGAGACCGAGCGCGGCTTCTCGATGGCGCTCGGCCGGCTCGGCGACCCCAACGACGGCCAGTGCGTGCTCGTCGAGGCGCACAACCGCGACGGCCGGGAGGTGGCGCTGCTGTCGTTCACGCCGTGGGGCGCCGACGGCCTGTCCCTCGATCTCATGCGCCGCGACCGGGCCAGCGACAACGGCCTGGTCGAGCACATGGTGGCGACGCTGATGCGGGAGGCGCCGCGCCTCGGTGTCGAGCGGGTGTCGCTGAACTTCGCCGTGTTCCGGGCCGTGTTCGAGGAGGGGGCGCGGATCGGCGCGGGGCCGGTGCTGCGGCTGTGGCGGACGCTGCTGCTGTTCGCGTCCCGCTGGTTCCAGCTGGAGTCGTTGTACCGCTCCAACGTGAAGTACAACCCGCAGTGGCTGCCGCGGTTCCTGTGCTTCGAGGACGTCCGGGACCTCGCGAAGGTCGGCCTCGCGTCGGCGGCGGCCGAGGGGTTCCTGGTCGTGCCCAACCTGCGCACCCTGCTGCGGCGGGGCACGCCGGTCTCCAGCGAGGCGCCGCGGGCGCTGATCGAGGTCGAGCCCGCCCCCGCCGTCCAGGACCGGCGGCCGGAGCAGGTCAGGGTCCGGCTCGCCAAGCTCGAGGCGCTGCGCCGGGACGGCATCGACCCGTATCCGCCGGGGTTCGCCCGCACCCACGAGATCGCCGCGATCCGGGCGGCGCACCCAGGCCTCGCGCCCGACGTCAGCACCGGTGAGCGGGTCAGCGTCGCCGGGCGGGTGGTGCGGCTGCGCGACCAAGGCGCCCTGTGCTTCGCCACCCTGCGCGACTGGTCCGGCGACCTGCAGGTCATGATCAGCGGCGACCCGTCGTTCGCGGCCACGGTCGACCTCGGCGACCACGTCGGTGTCGGCGGCGTCGTCGGCACGACGAAACGCGGCGAGCTGTCGGTCATGGCGGACGGTTGGTGCCTGACGGCCAAGTGCCTGCGCCCCCTGCCGGACAAGCACCGCGGGCTCGCGGACCCGGAGGCGCTGGTCCGGCAGCGGCACGTCGACCTGATCGTCAACTCGACGCCCCGTGACATGGTGCGGCTGCGCTCCGCGGTCGGCTTCGCGCTGCGCGCCGCCCTGCACGGCCGCGACTTCGTCGAGGTGGAGACGCCGGTGCTGCAACGGGTGCACGGCGGCGCCAACGCCCGACCGTTCGTGACCCACTCCAACGCCTACGACATGCCGCTCTTCCTGCGGATCGCGCCCGAGCTGTACCTCAAGCGCCTCGCCGTCGGCGGGGTCGAGCGGGTCTTCGAGATCGGCCGCAACTTCCGCAACGAGGGTGTCGACGCCACCCACAACCCCGAGTTCACGATGCTGGAGGCCTACGAGGCGTACGGCGACTACACCACGATGCGCGACCTGGCCCGCTCGCTGATCCTCGCCGCCGCCGAGGCGGGCCCCGGGTGCCTGCTCACCCGCGGCGACGAGGTCGTCGACCTGCGCGACGAGTGGCCGGTGGTGCCGGTGTACGAGGCGGTCTCCCGGGCGGCGGGCGCGACGGTCACGCCGGACGCCTCCGTCGACGATCTTCGGGCGGTCGCGGACCGGCACGGTGTCGGGTGGCAGGAGGGGTGGACCCACGGCCAGATCGTCCTCGAGCTCTACGAGCATCTGGTCGAGGGCGCCACGGTCCGGCCCACGTTCTACACGGACTTCCCCGTCGACGTGTCGCCGCTGACCCGCCAGCACCGCGACGACCCGCGCCTCGCCGAGCGCTGGGACCTGGTCGCGTTCGGGATGGAGCTCGGCACGGCGTACACCGAGCTCGTCGACCCCGTCGAGCTGCGCGCCCGGCTCACGGCCCAGTCGCTGCGGGCGGCGGCCGGCGACCCGGAGGCGATGTCGCTGGACGAGGACTTCCTGGACGCGTTCGAGTTCGCGATGCCGCCGAGCGGCGGGCTGGGCCTCGGCGTCGACCGGCTCGTCATGATGCTGACCGGCCGGACGATCCGCGAGACCTTGCCGTTCCCACTCGTGAAGAAAAGTTCAGGCCGGAATGTTTAAGTCTCGCCCCACGGGGAAATGTGGTTCTAATGCGCGTCACTGACGATAGCCCGACCCTCGACGTGCTCGAGCGTCTGTCGGCCGCCACCGACCGGGTGACCTTCGAGTCGCTCCTGCGCCAGCTCGGGCTGCCCGAGGGCGTGCTCCGGGGCCGGCTCCGCAAGCTCGTGGACCGCGGCTGGGTCGTCGCCGAGCCCGACGACAGCTACGCCATCGGCGTGGTGGCGCTGCGACCGGGCAGCGCCTATCTGCTGGCCGACCGCACCGTCCGGCTCGCGGCGCCGCTGCTGACGCAGCTGCGGGACCGGCTCGACGAGGCGGTGCGCCTGGTGCGTCTCGACCCGCCCGGCATCGTCTGCATCGCGAGCCGGGAGCCGGCGCAGGACACGGCCGGCTCCGCCGTCGGCCGGCGGATGCCCGCATACGCCTCCGCCAGCGGCAAGGCGATCCTCGCCGAGCTGCCCCGGGAGCGGGTCGTCGCGCTGCTGGATCTCGGGTTCGAGGCCCACACCAGCGAGTCCGTCGCCGACCGGGCGACGCTGTTCGAGGAGCTGGCCGAGACCAGGGCCCGCGGATGGGCCTACGAACGCGGCCAGTTCCAGCCGGGGGTCGGCTGCGTCGCGGCGGCCGTGCCCGGCACCACCGACGCGATCAGCGTGGGCGTGCCGCTCGCCCGGCTCACCGACGACCACGCCGTCGAGATCGCCGCCAATCTGGTCCGCACCACCGAAGAACTCGGCGAGGCATTGCGTCGCTGACGCTGACATAGATCCAATTCCGATACCATGGGGTATGAACGTCGAGCGCACCGACCTCCCCGGCATCGGCACGAGCCACGTGGTGACCACCGCCCGTGGCCGCCGGATCGGCATCGTCTCCCACCGCAGCGGGCGGCGTGACCTCGTCATCTACGACAAGGAAGACCCCGATACCAGCGTGGTCTCCGTGGCCCTGTCCGCGGAGGAGTCCAACACGGTCGCCGAGTACCTCGGCACCGCGCGGATCGTGGAGCACCTCGCCGAGCTGCAGCGGCAGGTGACCGGCCTCGTCACCGAGCAGCTGGTGCTGGCGCCGGGCTCGCCGTACGACGGCCGCACCCTCGGCGACACGCAGGCCCGCACCCGCACCGGCGCCTCGATCGTCGCCGTGCTGCGCGGCGGGACCGTGCACACGAGCCCGCGACCCGACTTCGGCCTGGTCGCCGGCGACACGATCGTCGTGGTGGGCACCGCCGCCGGCACCGAGGGCGTCGCGACGCTCCTCACGGACGGATAGGGGCCGCCCGTGCACCACGACACGATCCTCATCGAGCTTGGTGCGGTCATCCTCGCGCTGGGCCTGCTCGGCGCCCTGTCCCTGCGGTTCTCGATCTCCCCCATCCCGCTGTACCTGCTCGCCGGTCTCGCGTTCGGCGCCGGCGGCGTGCTGCCGCTGACCACCAGCACCGAGTTCATCTCCGCCGGCGCGGAGATCGGCGTCATCCTGCTGCTGTTCACGCTCGGCCTGGAGTACACCGCGCCGGAGCTCGTCGGCACCCTGCGCTCCTCCGCACCCGCCGGGCTCATCGACCTCGTGCTCAACGCCGCGCCGGGCGTCGCGGCCGCGCTCATCCTCGGCTGGGGTCCGGTCGCCGCGGTCGCGATGGGCGGCATCACGTACGTGACGTCCTCCGGCATCACCGCGAAGATCCTGTCCGACCTCGGCTGGCTCGGCAACCGCGAGACCCCGGTCGTGCTGTCGCTGCTGGTCTTCGAGGACCTGATGATGGCGCTGTACCTGCCGATCCTGACCGCGCTGCTGGCCGGCGTCGGCCTGCTCGGCGGCACCGCGACCCTCGCCATCGCCGCCGCCACGATCAGCGCCATCCTCCTCGTCGCGCTGCGCTTCGGGCACATCGTGGAGCGGTTCGTCGCCTCCGACAGCGACGAGGTGCTGCTGCTCAAGGTGCTCGGCCTGACCGTGCTCGTCGCGGGCGTGGCCGAGCTGCTGCAGGTGTCCGCGGCCGTCGGGGCGTTCCTCGTCGGCATCGCGCTGTCCGGGCCCCTGGCGCACACCGCGCGGGAGCTGCTGACGCCGCTGCGGGACCTGTTCGCGGCCGTGTTCTTCGTCTTCTTCGGCCTGCAGACCGACCCGCGGGCGCTGCCGCCGGTGCTCGGCGTCGCGGCGCTGCTCGCGCTCGCCGGGATCGTGTCGAAGATGGCGACCGGGTGGATCGCGGCCCGGCGGGCCGGGGTGGCGATCACCGGCCGGATCCGGGCCGGCGCCGCGCTGCTGCCGCACGGCGAGTTCAACATCGTCATCGCGGGGCTCGCGGTCGCGGCCGGCACCAACGCGAAGCTCGGGCCGCTCGCCGCCGCGTACGTGCTCATCCTGGCGATCCTGGGGCCGCTCGCGGCCCGCGCGGCGGAGCCCCTCGCACGGCTCTACCTGCGCAAGCGCAAGCGGCCGGCGACCACGTAACGGCTCGACAAGTCTGCCCGAAATACGGAATTTCCCTTAACTGTCCGCCTTTGCCCAGGTCAGCGTGTTTGGCTCTGCGGCGGAGGTTGCCACGGCAACGCAGCCGTGGCGGACAGGGGGAATCACCATGCTCAAGCACACCAAGCTGCTGCCCGCGGTCGGCGCCGCCGCACTGCTCGCGACGCTCGTCGGCGCGCCGCCGGCGTCGGCCGCGGGCGCCGGCGGCCCCGGCGGGTTCGGCAACGCCACCACCACGTCGAAGAAGGCGCCGTCGGCCGCCTGCAAGGAGCTGACGACCGACGGCGGCTTCGAGGCGCCGAAGGTCAAGGGCGCGGACTGGATGCTGTTCGACGAGGACGACGTGCCGGGCTGGCGCACCGACGACCCGCAGGGCCAGATCGAGATCTGGAAGAGCGGCATGGACGGCGTGCCGGCCCGCTTCGGCAGCCAGTTCGCCGAGCTCAACGCGACCGGCTCCGGCAACTCGATCTACCAGGACATCAAGACCAAGCCCAACTCGAAGATCTACTGGTCCTTCTGGATCCGGGCCCGGGACACCTCCGACGCCAAGGACGTCGACGCCACCCAGATCCACTTCGGCCGCACGCCGAAGAGCGACAACGGCAACGTCAACGGGGTCGGCTCGACCTTCGCGTACATGAACACCGCGACCGACGTCTCGTGGCGGCGGCTGTCCGGCTGGTACCAGACGGGCTCCAACCAGACGATGACCCGGGTGACGCTCACGGCCGTCGAGAGCGCCTCGACCGACGAGGGCTACGGCAACCTGGTCGACGGTCTCACCATCGTCGACAACAAGAAGTGCATCTAGTCCGGCCGAACGGTCGTGGATCGCTGCTCCGGCCGGCGGTCCACGACCCGGCGCGGGTCAGCTGCGCGCCTCCCACGTGATCTTCACGACCGCGACGGCGCCCATGGCCGAGTTCGGGGTGTCGGTGGCCATCCGGTAGTTGAACCGGAAGACCGTCGTGCCGGCGACGTTCCCCGCCGGGGTCCAGCCGGAGGACACGCTCGTGGTGCCGGCCGCACTGTAGGTGCTCTTCACGGTGAAGTCCGACAGCATGCGCCCAGCGGTGACCACGGTGTCGGCCGTGTTGCCGAAGATCGTCGTGCCGGTCAGGCCGGTGCAGGACGCGCCCGAGCCGAAGATGCCGGTGCCGGCCGCCTTCTCGACGCTCCAGTTGAGGTACGGCATCGTGCCGCCACCGCCACCGCCCGGCGTGTCGGTGGCGTCCCCGCTCGCGACGTAGAGCTGCACGGGCGCCGACGGGGTCACGGTGCCGGTCCACGACACGGTGATGCACGCGGATCCGCCGGCCCCGGGGACCAGGCCGGAGACGTTGAACATCGCGGCGTTGCCGTCGGCGCCGACCCGCCGGACCCGGCCGTCCAGGCGGCGTTGACGCTGGGCGTGCCGCCCACGCAGGCCGTGGCGAGCGTCAGTGCCGTCGGCGCCGCGAGCGAGCCGACCGCCAGGCGGTTGCCGGGGTTGGCGGCGGCGCCGCTGAACGCCGCGTCGGCCACGCTCCACGTGCCCAGCGGGGCGGCGGCCAGCACGGCGGCGGCCGCGGCGCAGCCCGCCGACCGCCGACGCCCCCGAGCCACCATGTACCCAACGTCGGCAGCCGCGGGCCCGGCATGAGGCGCCCGGCCGCGAGCGGGCCCGAGGTCTTGACTCTCAAGTTACGGCGCAGTTACGGTGCTGTTCAATATAAATGCGAGTCTGAATATATATTCAGACGAGATCGCTCCCCTACTGGCAGCCCCCAGCACGACGGGGGCCGATGGCGGCTGCCCAACTCCGGAAGGAACGTGCCAATGCGAGCGCGAACGCTCCGCAGGTGCCTGGTCGCCGCGGCCCTGGCAGTGACCCTGCCGCTCACGGCCGCGACCGCCGCCCTGGCCGCCGACGAGGACGGCGACTCCCAGGGCCAGCAGTCCCAGGGCGCATCGGTCACCAAGCCGCGCATCATCGTCTCGCAGGACGGCGAGGTGGACGACATGGACTCGTTCATCCGCTTCCTGTACTACTCGAACGAGTTCGACATCCAGGGCATCGTCTACTCGAGCTCGCAGTACCACTACGCCGGCGACGGCGCGGGCGTGCAGCCGTTCCGCTGGACCGGCACCGAGTGGCTCAACCACTACATCGACCTGTACGAGCAGATCTACCCGAACCTGCGCAAGCACGCGGACGGCTACCCGAGCCCCGCGAAGCTCCGCTCGCTGTACAAGATCGGAAACATCGACAACGTCAGCGAGATGGACAAGGTCACCGAGGGTTCCGAGTTGATCCGGAAGGTGATCCTCGACGACCAGCCCGGCCCGCTGTACATCCAGTCGTGGGGCGGCCTGAACACCACCGCGCGGGCGCTGAAGTCCATCCAGGAGCAGTACCAGAACGACCGCCGGTGGCCGGAGATCCAGCGCAGGATCAGCCAGAAGGTCGTGATCTACAACATCCTGAACCAGGACTCGACCCTCAACGGCTACATCAAGCCCAACTGGCCCGACATGAAGATCGTCGACAACCAGAGCCAGTTCTGGAGCTTCGCCTACCTCTGGACGCGCCAGGTGCCGGCCGCCAACCAGTACGCGCTCAGGGCGCCGTACATGGAGCAGAACTTCCTGACCGGGCACGGCGCGCTGCTGGAGCAGTACCGCACCTACCGCGACGGCAAGCCGACCCCCGGCGACGACCAGAACAACCGCTGGCGGCCGGAGCAGAACCTCACCTACGGCGTGCACGACTTCATCTCCGAGGGCGACTCCCCGTCGTTCATGTACCTGCTCGACTTCAACGGACTGCGCTCGTCGGAGAACCCGACCTACGGCGGCTGGGGCGGCCGGTTCGCCACGAACGCCACCGGCTGGATCGACACCACCGACGTCAACCCGAACACCGGCGCGAACGACCGGGCGTACCCGCAGACCCGGTGGGTCGCCGACCTGCAGAACGACTTCGCGGCGCGGGCCGACTGGGGCGTCACCGCGAAGTACGGCGACGCGAACCACAACCCGGCGGCCTCCGTCCGCGAAGGCCTGGACCTGCGGGCGAAGGCCGGCAAGACGCTGACCCTGCACGGCCGCGGCTCGGACCCGGACGGCGACAGCCTGACCTACCGCTGGTGGGAGTACACCGACGCCGACACCTACGCCGGCACGGTCGCGCTCTCCGGCGCGGACACGGCGACCACGTCGTTCACCGTCCCCGCCGACGCCAAGCCGGGTGACACCATCCACCTCGTCCTCGAGGTCACCGACAACGGCGCCCCCGCGCTCAAGCACTACCAGCGGGTCATCGTCACGGTGAAGTAGGCGGAACAGGTTTCAGGTTCAGGGCCTTCAGGGCCGGCCCAGTCGCTGGGTCGGCCCTGTCGGCTTTGCGGGGGAACATTGGGGTAACAGTCGGAAGACATCACGCTGGAATCGGGAGGCGTCACAATGTCCGTCCAGCTCAATCACACGATTGTCGCGGCCCGCGACAAGGAGACATCGGCCGGTTTCCTGGCGGCGATGCTGGGGGTGCCGGTGGGCCGGCGCTTCGGTCCGTTCGTCCCGGTCGAGGTGAGCAACGGCGTCACCCTGGACTTCGCCGACACCGGCGACCGGCCGGTCACCGCTCAGCACTACGCGTTCCTGGTGTCGGAGCCCGAGTTCGACGCCATCTTCGGCCGCATCAAGCAGGCCGGGGTGGCCTACTACGCCGATCCGCACCACGATCAGCCGCAGGAGATCAACCACCGCGACGGCGGGCGGGGCGTGTACTTCGACGATCCCAGCGGACACAACATGGAGATCCTCACGCGCCCGTACGGCAGCGGATCCGCCTGATGCTCCATTTCCTGTGACCTGATACATAACGTGCTTTTATAAGTGCGTGATACAAATTGGAGCATGGTCCTTGTTGACTCCGCGCGGCTGACGACTGCCGTCGAGCGGCTCTTCAGCCTGCTCCGGCAGGGCAACCCGCCCAACGACATCAGCCTGACCGCCGCGTCCACGCTGCGCCGGCTGGAGCGGGAGGGGCCGCGCCGGCTCACCGAGCTCGCCGCCGCGGAGGGCGTCACGCAGCCCGCGATGACGCAGCTCGCCCAGCGCCTCGAGCGTGACGGCCTCGCCGAGCGCACGCCCGACCCCACCGACGGCCGGGTCGTGCTCGTGCGGGTCACCCTGGCCGGCCGCGACCTGCTCGCCCGCCGCCGGGAGGTGCGCGCCGCGCACCTGCAGGACCTGCTGTCCTCGCTGTCCGCAGACGACCAGGCGCTGCTCGCGGCCGCGCTGCCGGCGCTGGAAAGGCTCGCACCGTGACCTCGACGCTTCCCGGCCTCCGCGGCGCCCTGGTCGGCGGGACCGACCACCCGCACTACAAGTGGGTCGCGCTGTCCAACACCACCCTCGGCATGCTGATCGCCACGATCAACTCCTCGATCGTGCTCATCTCGCTGCCCGCCATCTTCAACGGCATCCACCTCGACCCGCTCAGCCCCGGCAACGTCAGCTACCTGCTGTGGATGCTCATGGGCTACATGCTCGTCAGCGCCGTCCTCGTGGTGACCCTCGGCCGCCTCGGCGACATGTACGGCCGCGTCCGCATCTACAACGCCGGCTTCGCACTGTTCACGATCACCTCGATCGCGCTGTCCCTCGACCCGTTCGACGGCGGCGGCGGCGCCCTGTGGCTGATCGGCTGGCGCGTCCTGCAGGCCGTCGGCGGCTCGATGCTCATGGCCAACTCCGCCGCGATCCTCACCGACGCCTTCCCGGCCGCCCAGCGCGGCATGGCCCTCGGCGTCAACATCGTCGCCGGCATCGCCGGCTCCTTCATCGGCCTGGTCCTCGGCGGCCTCCTCGCCGAGTGGAACTGGCGCGCCATCTTCTGGGTCAACGTCCCCATCGGCGTGATCGGCACCATCTGGGCGTACCGCTCGCTGCACGACACCGGCCTGCGCCGGCCCGGCCGCATCGACTGGTGGGGCAACCTCACCTTCGCCGTCGGCCTCACCGCCCTGCTCGCCGGCATCACGTACGGCATCCAGCCCTACGGCGGCCACAGTCAGGGCTGGACCAACCCGTGGGTGCTCGCCGGTCTCATCGGCGGCGTCGCCGTGCTCGGCCTCTTCGCCTGGATCGAGACCCGCGTCGACTCGCCGATGTTCCCCCTCGGCCTGTTCCGCAACCGGGCGTTCGCCTCCGGCAACATCGCCGGCCTGCTCGCCTCCATCGCCCGCGGCGGCCTGCAGTTCATGCTGATCATCTGGCTGCAGGGCATCTGGCTGCCGCTGCACGGCTACCGCTACGAGGAGACCCCGCTCTGGGCCGGCATCTACCTGCTGCCGCTCACCGTCGGCTTCCTCGCCGCCGGCCCCATCGCCGGCCACCTCTCCGACAAGTACGGCCCGCGCCTCTTCGCCGCCTGCGGCCTGCTCGTCATGGCCCTCTCGTTCGGCGGCCTGCTCATCCTGCCGACCGACTTCAGCTACTGGGCCTTCGCCTTCCTCGTCTTCCTCAACGGCCTCGGCGGCGGCCTCTTCGCCGCCCCCAACACCAGCCTCGTCATGTCCAGCGTCCCCGCCCACCTCCGGGGCGCCGCGTCAGGCATGCGGGCCACGTTCCAGAACGCCGGCATGGTCCTGTCCATCGGCGTCTTCTTCTCCCTGATGGTCGCCGGTCTCTCCAGCTCCCTCCCCTCGACCCTCGACACCGGCCTCACCGCCCAGGGCGTGCCGGCCTCCGCCGCGCACACCATCGCCAACCTCCCGCCGGTCGGCACCCTCTTCGCCGCCTTCCTGGGCTACAACCCGATCGCCGCCCTGCTCGGCCCGCAGCTGCTGGCCCAGCTCCCGGCCGCGAACGCCACCACCCTCACCGGCCGCGAGTTCTTCCCCCACCTGGTCTCCGGCCCCTTCCACGACGGCCTGGTCGTCGTCTTCTGGCTGGCCATCGCCATGTCGGTCGTCGGAGCCCTCGCCTCGCTCATCAAAACCCCCCGGGGGCCGGAGAACGCGGTCGCTGAGTAACGCCACGGACCCAGCGACCCCAGAAAACGGGCCGGCGCCTCTGTGGGGAGGCGCCGGCCCGTCTGGCTGTGGCGACGGAGGTGTGACAGGTCAGGTGCGGGGGTGGCCGGTGATGCCGTCGAGGATGGTGGTCAGGGTGTGGTGGAAGGTCTCGCCGGCGTCGAGGTGGGCGCCGTCGTGGACGAGGCGGGAGACGGTGGGGTAGCGGCCCGTTTCGAGCATGCGGGTCAGGTAGGGGCCGAGGGCGGCCTGCCAGGCGGACACGTCGGTCCCGGTGGAGCGGGCGGTGCGGCGCTCGGTGATCTCGCGGCGGAGCGATCCGACGACGAAGGCGTTGAGGGCGCCCAGGGCCCGCTGGAGGTCGTCGACGCCGTGCAGGCCGGTGGCCTGGCTGAGCGCCGCCGCGGTCGACTCGCCCACGGCGAGGGCGTGCGGGCCCAGGTGTGGCCGCGCGCCGAGCAGGTCGGCGAACCACTCGTGCTCCAGGGCGGCGGCGCGGGTCCGGTGGACGATGGCCAGCACCGTGGCCCGCCACCCTGACTCCTGAGCGGAGTCCTGGCCGGGCTCGGCGATCCGGGCGTAGACGGCGTCGACCATCAGGTCCAGCAGCTCGGATCGGTTGGTCACGTAGTCGTACAGCCGCATCGGGCCGACGCCGAGCTCCTTGGCAATCTTGCGCACCGACAGCCCCTCGAGGCCGTCCGCGTCGGCGAGCCGGATCGCCGTGGCGGCGATCTTCGCGCGGCTCAGCGGCACCGGCGCCGCCCGCGGCTGGGGCTCGGGCCGTTCCCAGACTGGCAGCGGTGCGCTACCGTACGGCGTATCCATAAGGTACAGCGTACGGTAAGGGAGACGACGATGCGAATCGCGATCGCCGGTGGCGGCCTCGGCGGGCTGACGCTGGCCCGGATCCTGCACCGGCACGGCATCGGCGCGGTGGTGTACGAGCGCGAGGCGGGCAGGTCCGCGCGGTCCCAGGGCGGGTCGCTCGACCTGCACCCGGAGTCCGGGCAGCGGGCCCTGGCCGACGCGGGCCTCGCCGGCAGGTTCCGGTCCACGGCGCGGCCGGAGGGCGAGGAGCACCGCATCCTCGACCCGGCAGGACGCGTGCTCGTGCACCACACGCCACGGCCCGGCTCGTTCGACGGACGCCCGGAGATCGACCGCGCCGCGCTGCGCGACCTGCTGCTCGACTCGGTCCCCGGCGACACGGTGGCCTGGCGGCACCGGCTCGTCGCGGCGACGCCGCGCCCCGGCGGAGGGTTCGAGCTGGCGTTCGACGGCGGCGACCGGGCCGGCTGCGACCTCCTCGTCGGCGCGGACGGCGCGCGCTCGGCCGCCCGGTCGCTGCTGACCGACGCGCCCCTGTCCTGCGTGGCCGTCCTGGTCGAGCTGAGCATCCGCGACGCGGACCGGCGCCACCCCGACCTCGCCGAGCTGGTCGGCCCCGGAAACCTCTGGTGCATCGGCGTACGCCGGATCCTGGCGGCTCAGCGCCTCGGCGACGGCACCATCCGGGTCGGGATCTCCCTACCCGCCGACGATCTGCCCGCTGAGGATCTGGGCGCGGACGATCGCCTGCACACCTACCGCAGCAAGCCCGCCCTGCTGGAGCTGTTCGACGGCTGGGACCCCGCCCTCACCGCACTCATCGAGGCCGGCGACGGCCCGACGATGCGCAGGATCGAGGCGATGCCCACCGGCACCCGCTGGGCCCACCGGCCGGGCGTCACCCTCATCGGCGACGCCGCGCACCTCATGCCGCCGGTCGGCGAGGGCGCCAACCAGGCGATGCTCGACGCGGCCGAGCTCGCCGCCGCGCTCGCCGCCGGTCCCGCCGACCCCGACGCGGCGATCCGGACGTACGAGGAGGCGATGTTCACCCGGATCCACCCGATCGCCGAGATGTCCGCGCGGGTCCAGGCGATGATGCTGTCCCCCACCGCGGCCGACGACATCGTCCGCTTCTTCACGCGGCCCGCCGAGCCCGCCGCCGCGGGCTGACGAACAACCGGCGTCACTCGGGGAGGGAGGCGAGCCGGGACTCGAGGAAGGCGCGCTCGACCTCGTTGTCGCACAGGGCGATGGCGGTGCGGTAGGCGGCCGCGGCGTCCGGCAGGCGGTGCAGGCGGCGCAGCAGGTCGGCGCGGGTCGCCGGCAGGTAGTGGTACGACGCCAGGCGGGGGTCCGCGGCCAGCTCGTCGACCAGGGCCAGGGCGGCCGAGGGGCCGTCGGACATGGCGACGACGACCGCGCGGTTCAGGGCGACGACAGGGGACGGCCAGGCGCGCAGGAGCAGGTCGTACAGGCCGCGCAGCTGCCGCCAGTCGGTGGCGGCGTAGGTGGGGGCCTCGGTGTGGACGGCGGCGATGGCGGCCTGCAGGGCGAAGCGGCCCGGGCGGCCGCCGCGCAGCGCGGCGCGGACGAGGTCGAGGCCGGCGGTGATCTGGGGGCGGTCCCAGCGGGTGCGGTCCTGCTCCTCCAGCAGCAGCAGGCGGCCGTCGGGGGCGGTCCGGGTGGCGCGGCGGGCGTCGTGCAGGAGCATGAGGGCGAGCAGGGCGCGGGCCTCGCGCTCGTCGGGCATGAGGGCGCACAGGGTGCGGGCCAGGTCGAGGGCGCGGTCGACGAGGTCGGCGCGGACCAGCCCGGGGCCGGTCGGGGCGGCGTGGCCGGTGGTGAAGACAAGGTGCACGACGGTCAGGACGGCGTCGAGCCGGTCCGGGAGCTGTTCGAGGGGCGGCACGCGGTACGGGATGGCCGCCGCGGCGATCTTCTTCTTGGCGCGGGTGACCCGGGCCGCCATGGTCGGCTCGCTGACGAGGAATGCGTGGGCGATCTCGTCGGTGGTCAGGCCGCAGACGAGGCGGAGCGTGAGGGCGAGCTGGGCCTCCCGGGCCAGCGCCGGGTGGCAGCACGTGAACACCAGGCGCAGGCGGTCGTCGGGGATCTCCTCCCCGGCGTCGTCCCCGGGGTCGTCCCCGGCGTCGGGGACCACCAGGAGCGGCAGCTTCGAGCGCAGCGTCGCGGCACGCTTGTGGGCGTTGAGGGCGCGGCGCTGCGCGGCGACGGTCAGCCAGGCGCCGGGGTTGGCCGGCACGCCCTGGCGCAGCCAGGCGTCCATGGCGGACACGTACGCGTCCTGGACGCACTCCTCGGCGAGGTCGAGGTCGCGCGCGACGCGCACCGTCGCGGCGAGCACCCTGGCCCACTCGCGACGGTGCGCGTCGGCGACCGCCTGCCTGACAGCGGCGGACTCCACGAACGGCGCGGCCTACTCGAAGACCATCACCGGGCGGACCTCGACGCCGCCGAAGCGGGCCGGGCACAGCTTGGCGATCTCCAGCGCCTCGTCGAGGTCCTTCGCCTCGATCACGTAGTAGCCGCCGAGGACCTCCTTGGTCTCGACGAACGGGCCGTCGGTGACGACGTCGCCGCGGATCGAGGTGGCCGTCGCGACCGCCTGGAGGGCGTTGCCGCCGACCAGCCGCTCGCCGACCTGCTCCGAGAAGCGGTTGTGGGCGTCCATGACCTCCTGGTACACGGACTTGTCGGCGCTCTCGTAGTCCGCCTCGTTCTCGTAGATGAGGATCAGGTACTGGGCCATCGTGGCTGCTCCTTCAAGGGAATGCGTCCTCTTACACTCCTACGTCAATCGGCACCGGACCCGAATCGACAGGCCGGGCGAAAAATTTGTACGCGAGTGCGCAGCCGGCCACGGCGAGGGTGCCCAGGACGTACCAGCCGCTGAGTGCGAGCAGTCCGAACGACGCGGCGCAGGAGACCGCCGCGCACCACCACACGGGCGTGCGGCGCGGCAGGAGGCGCAGCGCGGCGGCGGTGCCCAGCACGTACACGAGGACGAACGCGCCGCTGGTGAGCAGGACCAGCGGGCGGGTGCCGGTGCCGGTCGCCGTCACGAGCAGCAGCGACGCGCCGCCCAGCGCCGCGACGACGGCGAGGCTGCGCCGGGGCACCTCGCCGGCGCCGCTGCCCCGCCCGAACCACGCGGGCAGCGCCCGGTCGCGGCCGAGCGCGGCACCGAGCTTGGCCGCGCCGGCGTAGTAGGCGTTCATCGTGCCGAGCGTCAGCAGCACCGCGGCGCCGGCGGTGAGCGCCTTGACCTGCCCGCCGACGCCGCGGGCGAGCAGTTCGGCGAGGGGTGCGTCGCCGGGCGCGGGGCCCAGCACCAGGATGCTGGCGGCGGCGATGCCGAAGTACAGCACGCCGACGACGACCAGGGCGATAGCCGTGGCCCGGGGCAGGTCGCGGGCGGGGCGCCGGAAGTCGCCGGCGAGGGACGTGACCGCCTCCCACCCGGCGAACCCCCAGACCAACAGGGCCGCCGCCGACCCGACCGCCCACCAGCCGTGCGGGGCGAACGGCCGCAGGTTGCCGGGGTCGGCGTGCGGCAGCGCGGTCACGGTCGCCGTCAGCAGCAGCGTGACGAGCAGCAGCGCCAGCCCGAGCTGCAGCCGGCCGGACACCCGCACGCCCCCGAGGTTGCCGGCCGTCACCACGAGCATGAGCGCGGCGGCCGTCAGCAGCTCCGTGCGGGTGCCGCCGCCGAGCGCCGCGGCCACGTACGCCCCGGCGAACAGCGCCGCGGCCGGCGCGCCGACCGGCACGGCGAGGTAGAAGCACCAGCCGACGACCGCCGCGGCGCGGTCGCCGAACGCCTTGCCCGCATACGTGGCGACGCCGCCCGAGTCGGGGAACCTCGCACCGAGCGCCGCGAACGTCGCCGCGAGGGGCACCGACAGGGCGATCAGGGCGGCCCACGCGACGAGCGACGCCGGTCCGGCGGTCTGCGCGGCGAGGGCGGGCAGCGCGATGACCCCGGTGCCGAGGACCGCGCCGATGGACAGGGCCGCCCCTTGGGGCACGTTCAACATGCCTGCTATTCGACATCCCCCGCGGATCAAGAGCGAGTGGCAGGAATGCCATGTTGGGTAAGATTCCAGCCATGCGTCATCTCGTCGGCGTCGCGGTCACCGAGGACATGCCGGTCTTCGAGCTGGCCGTGCCGTGCGAGGTGTTCGGCATCGACCGGTCCGACCTGGCGGACCCCTGGTATGAGCTGCGCTTCGCCGCCGCCGCGCCGGGCGTCGTCCAGGCCCGTTCCGGGCTGTCCGTGACCGCGCCCTACGACCTCGGCACGCTGGCCGACGTGGACACGCTGATCATCCCGGCGTTCGCCCGGGCCAGGCAGGTGGAGCCCCCGCCGGCGCTGGTCGAGGTGGTGCGGGAGGCGCACCGGCGCGGGAGGCGGATCGTCGCGATCTGCACCGGCGCGTATGTGCTCGCCGCCGCCGGCCTCCTCGACGGCCGCCGCGCCACGACCCACTGGATGAACGCCTTCGACTTCGCCCAGCGCCACCCCGCCGTCACGTTCGACCCCGACGTTCTCTACACGTCCGACGGCACGATCTTCACCTCGGCCGGCACCGGCGCCGCGATCGACCTCTGCCTGCACCTGGTCCGCCTCGACCACGGCGCCGCGGTCGCCAACGAGGTCGCCCGCCGCATGGTCGTCCCGCCGCACCGCGACGGCGGGCAGTCGCAGTTCGCCCACCCGCCGCCGCGCCCCCGCACCCCCGACGCGCTCGGCGTCGCCCTCGACTGGGCCAGGGCCCGCCTCGACCAGCCCCTGACCGTCGCCGACCTGGCCCGCGAGGCCCGCCTGAGCCCCCGCACGTTCGCCCGCCGCTTCCGCGAGTCGGTCGGCACCAGCCCGCTGCAGTGGCTCCTGCGTCAGCGGGTACGACTGGCGCAGGAGCTCCTGGAGACCACCGACGACTCGATCGAGCGCATCGCCCACCGGACGGGCCTCGGCACCCCCGCCAACCTGCGCGCCCACTTCGCCCGCCAGACCAGCGTCACCCCCACCACCTACCGTCAGGTCTTCCACCGCTGATCCGGAGTGTTCCGTGACCGTCGACGAGTTCATCCGCGTCTTCGCCGCACAGCGCCCGAATCTGGACTGGGTCCAGGCGGTGCAGCAGTTGCTGCCGGTGCTGGACCGGGAGCAGGTGACCGCGCTGCCGGCGGCGCTCCCCCGGGCCGGTCGCCGGACCCACGTGGAGCTGGTGCGCCTCCTGGCGCCGCACCTGGACCGCGCGCAGGTCGCCGAGGTGGCCACGATCATCGCGACGACCAAGGGCGCCGGGTCGCGGCTGGCGGCCCTCGGCTGCGTCGCCGACCGGCTGCCCGACGCGCAGCGCGACGACGCCGTGGCCGGCGATCGCGCTCGCCGGCCTGGCGGCGGCCGTGCCGCCGCCGGCGAGGGACCACGTGTCGCGCCTGGCGTTGACGACCGCTCAGGCGGTGGGCGACCGGAGCCGCCGGCTCCGCGCCCTGACGGCGGTGGGCGCCGCGATCACCGGGATCCGGCTGGACCCACCGACCATCCGGCCCGTGTCACCGAGCTGGACCCTGGCGTCGACGAGCTGACCCGGCGGGAACGCGCCGTCAGGCCGGGCGGAGGGCGGCGAAGACGTCGGGCCAGTTCGCCGGCAGGTTGTCCCAGATGAAGCGCTGGTAGCGGGTCATGAGGCCGACTGCGGCGGCGCGCACCTCCGCGTCGTCGGAGCGGGTCGCCGCCACGCACCGGTCGAGGCAGTCCCATTCCTCCCGGTCGCGCTCCGGTACGCCGATCGTGGCCAGCGCCGCCTGGACGGCATCGTCCTCGAAGAAGCCGTCGTCCCACGCGGTCGCCGCGCCCAGCAGGTACATCAGCTGCGTGCCGGGCGTCAGCCGCTGCGCCGCGAGCGTCCCGCTGTCATAGGTGCGGTCCTCGTCCTCGCCCACGATGCCGGACTCCCCGACGGACAGGTCGACCAGGTCCCGCCAGTAGGCGACGTCGTGCGCCCCGTCCCGCTGCAGCATGTGCCGGCTCGCGAACTCCGCCATCCGCGCCGGGTCGTCGACCAGCGGCGAGACCGCGGTGTCCATGCTGTAGTCGAACCCGAAGAACCACCGGCGGCCGTCGACCACCATCGACTCGATGCCGCCGACCTGCCCTTCGCGGTCCGCGATCGGCGTGATGTCTCCCATGACGGGCGAGCGTAGTACGGCGGGCGGGCCCGACCGGCAGGCCGGAAGGTCCTGCCGGTCAGCGTCCGGTTCGAAGGGTCAGCAGGGGATCAGCTCGCCGCGGCGGGCCCGGACCCGGGTGCCGTCCACCAGCGTGATCTCGACCCGGCCGTTGGCGTCGGTGTCACCGAACGCGTAGATCTCCTTGCCGTCGTGCGGGGCCAGCTCGGCGTGGTGCACGCCGTTCCGGTCCGGCCGCAGGACCCACTTCAATTCCGGCGATTTACCCATTTCGCCCACCCCCTTCGTCCGAGGCTAACGGGCGAGACGGGCGCCCGGTGCGGACCGGCCGGGCGTGGTACCCGTGTGAGTGAGCCGGGGCGCGTTCATCGCAGACCGCCGGGCCAGGCGAGGTATTCGCGGAAGCCCGTCACGCGCCCGTCGCGCAGTTCGAAGATCAGGCACAGGCGCTGGGCGAAGGGTTCGCCGCGCATGGTGCCGGCGACGCGGACCTCGAAGGCGACGCCGGACTCCCCCGTCAGGACCGCCTGGACGACCAGATCCGCGCGGACCGAGGCGGCCAGCCAGTCGAAGAAGCGGACGGCGTCCTCGGCGCCGTGCCGTACGTCGGCGAAACCCTCGACCGGGACGTGGAACGTCACGGCGGGATCGAGCATGCCGATGAGCCGGGACCAGTCCCCGGTCGCGGCGCCGGTGATCCAGTGATTCATCACCGTCATTGCGTGGTGCATTTCCATCGCCACTCCAGGAAAATCAATTCTGCGTGATTCAGGCAGAATGAAGGTCGGGGAAGCGCTCTACCGTCTGCTCTATTGACTGGACCATGGTGAATGCGAATACTCAAGTCATGTCGCCGCTCGACTCGGGATCCGCACAACGCAGCGCGAACCGCAGCCGCGTGATCCACGCGCTGCGGCAGCACGGTGCGATGAGCCGGGCCGCCCTCGCCGAGATAGGGCTGTCCCGGTCGACGGTCGCCAGCGTCGTCGGGGAGCTCATCGAGGCCGGCGCGGTGGTCGAGGTCGGCGGCGCCAACGGCCCCCATCCGAACGGCAACGGCAGCAGGAGCAAGGCGGGCCGGCCGCCCACCCTGATCGGGCTCAAGGGCGGCCTCGGCGTCGCGGTGGGCGTCGAGATCGGCAACGGGATCGTGCGGATCGCGATCTGTGACGTGGCACAGGCGATGCTGCGGCACAAGACGGTCCAGGTCGACGAGCAGACCTCGCCGCAGGACACCCTGCTGCTGGTCGACCGGCTGATCGACGAGCTGCTGGAGCAGACCGGGTTCCGGCGCGACGAGGTGATCGGCGTCGGCATCGCCATGCCTGGGCCGATCCAGCGGCGGACCGGGCTGACCGGCCGCGCGTGCACGCTCAAGCCGTGGGTGGGCCTCGACCCGCGGCTGCTCGCCGAGCACGTGCTCGGGCTGCCGGTGCACGCGGGCAACGACGCCAACCTCGCCGCCCTGGCCGAGATGACCTGGGGCGCCGCGCGGGGGCTGCGGGACTACGCGTACATCTACACCGCCACCGGCATCGGCGCGGGGTTCGTCATGGACGGACGCCTCTACGTCGGCGCCAACGGCACGGCCGGGGAGATCGGCCACACCACCATCAACGAGGACGGCCTGGTGTGCGCGTGCGGCGGCCGGGGGTGCCTGAACACCCTGGCCAACCCGGACGCCATCACCGACCAGCTGTGGCAGAGCCACGGCCGGCGGCCGTCGATCGGCGAGGTGATCAGCCTCGCGCACCAGGGTGACGCCGGGTGCCGCCGCGTCCTCGCCGACGCGGGCCGGCACATCGGGGTCGCGATGGCCAACATGTACAACCTGCTCGACCCCGAGCTGATCGTCCTCGGGGGCAGCCTCGCGCCGGCCGGTGACATCCTCATCGAGCCGCTGCGCCAGTCGATGATGCGCCGCGCGATCCACGCCGGGGAGGCCGTCCCCGACGTCGTCGCGGGTGAGATCGGGATCGACGTGGTCGTCGTCGTGGGTGCGGCCGCCGCCGTGCTCCGCGACGCCAACAGGTTCCCGCTGCCAGTCCGCTGACCAGCCGGCCGGCCTTCCCAACCCGTCGGCCGGCCGGCGCGCCAAGCACCGGAATAGAAGAAACGGCCAGAGCGAAACAGCTCTGGCCGCCCTCGCCGCACGCCAATGCAGCAAACAACAACCGGCCGCGGATTGCCGTCCAGAGCCGATCGTCGAAGGTGGAGCAACCATGATTCTACCGCGTTCCGTTACGGCCCTTTTAGCGCTCACACTGCTGTTTCCGGTCGCCGCCGCCTGCAGTACCGGCGAGAACAGCCCCAAGGAGAGCAAGGGGAAAATCAAGATCGCGCTGTCGAACTCGTTCATCGGCAACGGCTGGCGCGTCGAGATGGAGAACGTGTTCAAGGCGGCCTGCGCGATGCCGCCGTACAAGGACCAGGTCGACTGCAGCGTGTTCAACGCCGGCAACGACGTCGCCACGCAGACCCGCCAGATCTCGAACCTGATCGCCCAGGGCGTGGACGGCATCGTCATCAACGCGGCGTCGACCAGCGGCCTCAACGGGGTCGTCCAGCAGGCCTGTGACCGCGGCATCGTCGTCGTGTCGTTCGACAACACCGTCGACGCCAAGTGCGGCCTGACGGTCAACACCGACCAGGTCAAGTTCGGCGAGCAGCTCGCGCAGTTCGTCGTGGACCAGCTCAAGGGCCAGGGCAACGTCGTCATGGTCACCGGCGTGGCCGGCACCGGCGCCGACAACGACCGCAACGCCGGCGCCAAGAAGGTCTTCGACGCCAACCCGGGCATCAAGGTCGTCGCCACGTACAGCGGGATGTGGGACTCCGCGACAGCCCAGCGGCAGACCGCGGCGCAGCTGCCGAGCCTGCCGAAGGTCGACGGCGTGTGGGTGTCCGGCGGCACCGACGGGGTGATCAAGGCGTTCATCGAGGCGAACCGGCCCGTGCCGGTGACCGGCGGCGAGGCGGAGAACGGCTTCCGCAAGTACCTGGCCGGGGTGTCGACGCCGAAGGTGAACGGCATGTCCATCGGGCAGCCGCCGTTCCTGTCGGTGATCTCGCTCGAGCTGGCCCGCGCCGTGATCAAGGGCGAGCACCCGAAGACCAACGTGACGATCCCGTTCCCGATGGTGACGTCGGAGACGGTGAAGGTCGGCGAGACCGTGTTCCCGGACCTGCCGGACAGCTTCTTCGCCGACTTCACCGACTCGGGGCCGAACGCGACCGTGGTGCTGTGCCAGGAGGCCGCGACCGACGGCACGCCGTGCCCGGGCAAGACGCTCGCGGTGAAGCTCGGATGACGGACCAGACCGCCGTGCACGCCGAAGGGGTCGACCGCTCCTTCGGCGGGGTACGGGCCCTGCGGGACGCGTCCTTCTCGGCGCGCCCCGGCGAGATCCACGCCCTGGCCGGCGAGAACGGCGCCGGCAAGAGCACGATGATCAAGGTGCTCTGCGGCCTGGTGCGGCCCGACAAGGGGACCGTGCGCGTCACCGGGCGGCTCGCGACCGCCTTCCAGGAGCTCTCGCTGCTGCCGGACCTCACCGTCGCGGAGAACCTCCTGCTGCACGACCCGCCCCGCGGAAGGTTCGGGCTGGTCGCGCGGCGCCGGCTGGTGCCGGTGGCGGGACGGATCCTGAGCGACCACGGCATCCACGACCTCGACCCCGCGGCCGTGACCCGCGACCTGTCGGTGGCGCACCGGCAGGTGGTGGAGCTGGTGCGGGTCCTCGCGACCCGCCCCGAGGTGCTGATCCTCGACGAGCCGACCGCGGCACTGCAGGAGCAGCAGGTGGCGTGGCTGGCGGCGCACATGCGGCGGCTGCGGGAGGAGGGCTGCTGCGTGGTCTTCACCTCGCACCGGTGGCGCGAGATCGAGGCCCTGGCGGACCGGGTCACCGTGTTCCGCAACGGCACCCACGTCACCACCCGGTCGCGGCTGACCGAGTCCGAGGCGGTGACGCTGATGAGCGGCCGCACCCTGGAGGCCACCTACCCGCCGCTGGCCCCGCCGCAGGACACCGTCGCGCTCGAGGCGCGGGTCGGCGAGGTCGACATCACGGTGCGGCGCGGCGAGATCGTCGGCATCGGCGGCCTGGCCGGGCAGGGGCAGCGCGAGCTGTTCCTGCGGCTCTTCGGCATCGGACGGCAGCAGGTCACCGTCGGCGGCGTCCGGACCACGATCAGACGGCCGAAGGACGCGATCCGGGCCGGTATCGGCATCGCGTACGTGCCGGAGGACCGCAAGGCGGAGGGCCTGCTGCTGCCCATGTCGGTGCGGGACAACCTGGCCCTCGCCACCCTCGAGCGGCGGTCGGTGGCCGGGTTCGTGCGCCGGGCCGCCGAGCGCGCGGCGGTGCAGGGCGTCGTCGACCGGCTGGCGGTGCGGGCCGCCTCGACGGCGCACCCCGTCGGCACCCTCTCCGGTGGCAACCAGCAGAAGGTCCTGATGGGCCGCTGGCTGCTCAGCGGGGCCGAGGTGCTGCTGCTGTTCGACGTGACGCGGGGCGTGGACGCCGCGACCAAACACGACTTCTACGTCCTCGTCGCCGGTCTCGCCGCGCAGGGGCGGGCGGTCCTGCTGTACAGCAGCGAGACCGAGGAGATCGCGCACCTGTGCCACCGGGTCCTGGTGATGCGGGAGGGGCGGGTCGCCGCCACCCTCGACGGGCCGGTCGGCGACGCCGAGCGCATCGTCGCGGCCGCCATGAAGGAGCATCAGCATGTCTGAGCTGCGGGCCGCGACGCTCGGCTACGCGGTGCTCGCGGCCACCGCCGCGGCCTACCTCGCCGTCTACACCACGAGCCTCGGGCACCTGCCGACGCCGTTCGACTACCTGTCGCTGCTCAACACGTCGCTGCCCCTCGTCTTCGTGGCGATCGGGCAGAGCCTGGTCGTGCTGACCGGCGGCATCGACCTGTCCGTCGGCGGGATGGTCGGCCTCGGCGTCGCGATCGTCGCGGCCGGGTCGACCGGCAGCGCGGCCGTCACCGCGGGCTGGATGCTCGCGGCGGTCGCCGCCGGGGCCGCCTGCGGCGCCGTCAACGGGGTCGTCGTCGCCAGGGGGCGCATCGCGCCGATCCTCACCACCCTCGCCACCCTGTCCGTCTACAGTGGACTCGCGCTCAAGGTGCTGCCGGTGCCGGGCGGCGAGATCTCCCCGGCGGTCCGCTCGGTGCTCACCGACCCGGACCTGCCGACGGGGCTGATCTGGCTCGGCGCCGCGGTCGCCGGGTGGCTGGTGCTGCGCCGCACCCGCTTCGGCATGCGGGTCTACGCCGTCGGCAGCGACGAGGCGGCCGCCCGCGCCTCCGGCGTGCCGACGGTCCGGGTGAAGGTGGGGGTGTACAGCCTGTCGGGGCTGTGCAGCGGCCTCGCCGCGGTGTTCTACGTGTCGACGACGACGTCGGGCGACCCGAACGCCGGCGACCCGTTCATCCTCACGTCGATCGCCGCGGTCGTCGTGGGCGGGATCGCGTTCGCCGGCGGGCGCGGCTCCGCCCTGGGCGCGGTCGCCGGGGCGTTCGCGCTGACCCTCGTCATCGACGTGCTGTTCTTCGCCGGCATCGATCCGCTGTACCAGTCGCTGTTCCAGGGCCTGTTCCTGGTCGTCGCGGTGCTGCTCGGCAGCCTGCTGCGCTGGCGGCGGTCCGGCAGCCCGCCGCGCTTGCGGCGGTCCGGCGGCCCGCTGCGCTGGAGGCGGTCATGAACCTGGAAGCCGTGCTGCGCAAGGCCGCCCCGCAGCGGCGGATCTGGTACGCGTTCGCGGCCGCCGCCACGATCCTCGTCGCCGGGGCGGTCATCCACCCCGGATTCGGGTCGTGGCCGAGCCTGCGCACGATGCTGGTCCTCGCCAGCTTCATCGGGTTCGTCGGCGCCGGGCAGATGCTCGTCGTCCTCGTCGGCGGGATCGACCTGTCGATGCCGTGGGTGCTCAACGGCGCCGCGATCGTCCTCACCACGAGCAGCCTCGGCCAGTCCGGCCGGCTGCCGCTCGCGGTCCTCCTCGCGCTCGGCACCGGCGCCGCCGTCGGGCTGTGCAACGGGCTCGGCGTCGCGTGGCTCGGCGTGCCCGCGGTCGTCATGACCCTCGGCATGAACGGCGTCCTGCAGGGGCTGTCCCTCGGCCTGTCGAAGGGGCTCACCTGCGCCTCGTGCGCGTCGTACGCCCCGGAGCCGCTGCGCCGGCTCGTGGTCGGGCGGGTGTGGGGCGTGCCGTCGCAGCTGCTGCTGTGGGCCGGGGTGGCGCTGCTCGTGACGGTGCTGCTGACCTTCACCACGTTCGGCCGCCGGGTCTACGCGGTCGGCAACAACCCGCGCGCCGCCTTCCTCGCCGGGGTCGGCGTCCGGCCGGTCACGGTCGCGCTGTATGTGCTCAGCGGCGTGTTCGCGGCCCTGGCGGGGGTCACGCTCGTCGCCTACGGCGGGCAGCCGTCGCTCGGGCTCGGCGACCCGTACCTGTTCGAGTCGATCGCGGCGGTCGTCGTCGGCGGCGTCTCGATCCTCGGCGGGCGCGGCCACTACGCCGGCGTCGTCGCCGGCTCGGTCACCCTGGTCGCCATCGTGACGCTGCTCCAGGCGGAGCGGGTCCCGGAGTACGGTCGGAACGTCATCTACGGTCTGGTGATCCTCGCCATCCTCTTCACCTACGGCAGGGAGCGCGCCGATGACTGAGACCCCGGCTGACACACTCTGCGACATCCCCTGCGAGCTCGGTGAGAGCACGCTGTGGGACGACGCCACGGGCCGGCTGCACTGGGTCGACATCGACCGGGCGCTGCTGTTCACCCTCGACTGGACCACCCGCCGGGTGGCGACCCTCCGCCTGCCGTCCACGGTCGGCAGCGTCGGGCTGCGGTCCGGCGGCGGCCTGGTCGCGGCGCTGCGGCACGCCCTGGCCTTCGTCGCCGACGACGGCACCGTCGAGGTCGTCGCCGAGGTGGAGTCCGATGTACCGGGCAACCGCTGCAACGACGGCGCCGTCGATCCCGGGGGCCGCTTCTGGTTCGGCACGATGGACGAGACGGAGGCGACGGCGAGCGGCGCGTTCTACTGCCTGCGCGAGGACCTGAGCGTCACGAAGGCGTTCGGCGGCGTCGTCGTCTCCAACGGCCCGGCATGGAGCCCCGACGGGCGCACCCTGTATCACGTCGACTCCGCCCGCAGCCGGATCACCGCCTACGAGTTCGACCCCGCGACGGGCACCGTGGGGGGCGGGCGGCTCTTCGCCTCCGACGAGGACGAGGCGTGGTTCCCGGACGGGGTGACGGTCGACGCGGACGGCTTCGTGTGGAACTGCAAGTGGGACGGCGGGCGGATCGTCCGCTACTCCCCCGACGGCCGGATCGACCGGGTGGTGGAGCTGCCGGTGCCCCGCCCGACGCGGTGCGCGTTCGTCGGCCCGGAGCTGCAGCTCATGGCGGTGACGAGCGCCCGCCGCGGGCGCGGCGCCGCGGCGCCCCGGTCAGGGCACCTGCTGCTGCTCGACCCGGACGCGACCGGCCTGCCGGCCGCCCGGTTCACGGGACGGTGAAAGGCGGCGGGCCGAGGCCCGCCGCCTTCGCTTTGCCGGCGACCGTGGTCAGTCCTGACGTCGCCGGCGACCGTGGTCAGCCGGCTTCGCCGACTGTGGTCAGTCCTGGGTGAGCGACGTACGCAGGGTGCGCAGGGCGCCGGCCAGGAGGCGGGACACGTGCATCTGGGAGATGCCGAGCTCCGCGGCGATCTGCGACTGCGTCAGGTTGCCGTGGAACCGCATCGCGATGATCTTCTGCTCGCGGGCCGGGAGCTTCGCCAGCAGCGGGCGCAGCGCCTCGCGGTTCTCCACGTTGGCCATGTCGGGGTCGTCGCCGCCGAGCAGGTCGCCGAGGCCCGTGACGCCGCCGTCGCCGGCCTCGCCGACGGGCGCGTCCAGCGACAGCGCGCGGTACGCCTGCCCGCAGTCCAGGCCCTCGATGACGTCCTCCTCGCTCGCCCCGAGCTTCGCCGCGAGGTCCGCGACCGTCGGGGAGCGGCCCAGGTCCTGGGCGAGGTCGCCGGAGACCTTCGAGATCTCCAGGCGCAGCTCCTGCAGGCGGCGGGGCACGCGGACGTCCCAGCCCTTGTCACGGAAGTGGCGCTTGAGCTCGCCGACGATCATCGGGATGGCGTAGCTGGTGAACGCGGCACCGCGCTCCGGGTCGAACCCGTCGACCGACTTGATCAGCCCGAGGTTGGCGACCTGGGCGAGGTCGTCGAACTGCTCGCCGCGGTTGCGGAAGCGCCGGGCGAGGTACTCGGCGAGGGGGATGTACAGCTCGATGAGGCGGGCCCGGACGCGGTCGCGGTCGGTGCCGGCGGGCAGGTCGCCCAGCAGCGACAGCAACGCCTTGGCCTGGGCGTCGGTCTCCCTGGTCCGGTGCGAACCGGCGCCCGTGGCCGTGTCGGCGGCCGGGACGGAGTCGACGTCGTGGAGCTCGGCGGTGCGAGTGGCGTCAGTGTGCAGGTCAGTGCTCACGGCAGGGTCAGCCTTTCGGTGCAATGACCGGTCCGTCCTGTAGGACGTCGTTTAAGGCAACGCCGAGCAGGGCATCCCCAGCTTGAGGGCGCACGAGGCTCGAGACCGGTCAGAAAATCGCTCACAGCGCCCGTGTCTTGAGCGCCGGCGGTGAGACCGAGAACCGTCACGGCACCGGGTGGACCGCCGCTGTCTGGACGGGCCCGGTCGGTGACCCGCCGCGCACGCTGCTTGCGCAACGTGTGGCAGGCCGCCGGAGGTGACGACTCACCCACCGTACAACAGATTGCCGCATGACAACAGTCGCACCCCTCCGACCGGCGTGTCAGCCCTCTAGCAGGTCGTTCATCGCCGCAGGGTCGCCGGGCAGGCCAAACGACCGCAGCAGCCCCGACACGTCGCCGGACTTCCGCCCGCCGATCTGCCACGCGGCGGGCGCCTCCGCCAGCGCCCGCACCAGTCTCTGCCGCGGGCCGGCCACGCCGGACCCGGGACCGTCCGGGAACACGAGCCGCAGCGCGGTGCCGAGCACCGGCAGGGTCTCCACGCCGGTGACCGTCCCGAGCCGGGCCAGCAGTGCGTCCAGGGCGGCGTCACCGGCGGCGAGCGCGGGCAGGGACAGCGCCGCGTAGCCGGCCAGGTCACCGCCGAGGAAGGGGATGCCGGCCCGGGCGGTGCTCGCGCCCCCGGCCCAGCGCAGCAGCTCCCGCGTGGCCTCGTCGCCGGCACCGGCGCCCCGGACCCGGGCGAGGGCGACCGCCGCCGCCCAGCGGATCTCCCCCCTGGTGTCGCGCAGCGCCGCCGGCACGACGGTGCCGAGCAGCCCGAGCGACACGACCGCGGTGGCGGCGACGGACCGGGACGGGTCGGCGACCGCCGCGGTGAGCACCGCGACGCTCGCGGCGTCGTCCTCGGGGAACCAGCCGAGCGTGAACGCCGCGGCCGCCCGCAACGCGGCGTCACCGTGCGCGTCGCCGCCGATGACGAGTTCCCGCAGCACGGGCAGGCCGGCGCGCACGGCGTCGTAGGCGGCCAGCTCCACGTGCGCCGCCATGGCCGACCGCTGGTCGTCGCCGAGAGCCTCCCAGTAGTCCAGGCGGCTCTCCCCCTCGAAGTCCTCGTCCTCGTCGTCCTCGGCCGGCGGTGGCGCGGCACGCAGCAGCTCGGCGCCGCCCACGGCCGCGGCCCGCAGCCCGGCGGCCGGGAACCCGTCCGGCAGCCACGTCCCGTGGTGCCCGACGGCGATCGACGCGACCAGCTCCACAACCGCGGCCCGGTCCGGGGTCGCCGGGTCCGCCAGGAGCTCCAGCAGGAACGGCACCGCCGGGGCGCTCGCCTCGTACCGGGTCCCCTGGTGGCAGATCCCGCCATAGAGCCCTGACAGCGCCCCGCGCCGGTCCCCGGCGGCGCCGGAGCGCAGCGCCCGCAGGTGACCGGGCACGTCGGCGGCCGGGCCGTACGCGTGCTCCAGCGAGGCCCAGTCGATGTCGTCGAGTCCGTCCAGCACGGTCGCAGAACCTACCCCATTAGGGTGGGTGGATGACCGGTCTCGGCGACGTCGACGCCAGCGTTCCCAACGTGGCCCGCATGTACGACTACTACCTCGGCGGGTATCACAACTTCGCCGCCGACCGCGAGGCCGCGGAGCAGATCCTCGCGATCTTCCCGGACACGCCCGCGGCGGCCAGGACCAACCGGCGGTTCCTGCAGCGGGCGGTGCAGCACCTGGACCGGGCCGGCGTGCGGCAGTTCCTCGACATCGGCACGGGGCTGCCGACGCAGGGCAACGTGCACGAGATGACCGACGGCCGGGTCGTCTACGTCGACAACGACCCCGTGGCCGTCGCCCAGGCACGGTCCCTTGTGGACGGTCTGGACCGCGTGTCGGTGGCGTGCCGGGACCTGCGGGACCCGGAGGCGCTGCTCGCCGACCCCGACGTCGCCGGGCACCTCGACTTCGGCGAGCCGGTCGCGATCCTGATGGTGTCGATCCTGCACTTCGTGCCCGACGAGGCCGACCCGGGCGGCATCATCGCCCGGCTGCGCGACGCCACGGTCCCCGGCAGCCACCTCGTCGTCTCCCACCTCACCCTGGACGGGGTCCCGGCCGCGCCCGCCGCCGCCGGCCAGCAGGTGTACCGGCGGTCCAGCGCGCCGATCGTCCCCCGTACCAGGGCGGAGATCGCTGCCCTGTTCGACGGCTACGACCTGCTCGACCCGGGGCTGGTGTGGCTCGGCGACTGGCGCCCCGACGACGGCGAGGAGCAGGTCTCCCACGGGTACGGCGCCGTGGGCGTGCGGCCGGGCCGCTGACAGCAAGGCGTGGGCGTGCGGCCGGCTCGCTGACGGCAAGGCGGGGGCGGGCGGCCGGCTCGCTGACGGCAAGGCGGGGGCGGGCGGCCGATTCGGAGCTGACGGGGGCGCGGATGGGTCGCTGACAGCAAGCCGACACCGACCCATCCATCGACCCGGGTGAAGGCGAAGTCCTCTCGTGCGGCGGTCACCGGACCGCTCCAGACGCGAGGGGACCACGCAGATGACCACTCCAACCCGGGCAGGCCGCCGGTGGCGCGCCACCGCGGCCGCGCTCGTGGCGGCCGGTGTGGCGTTCGCCGGCCTCGGGCCCGGCACGTCGTCGGCCTCGAGCCACCGGGAGGCGCCGCTCGTCGCCGCCGACCCTGCCGTCGACAACACCGACCTGTACGCGTTCGTCAGCCCCGAACGGGCCGGGTACGTCACCTTCATCGCCAACTGGCAGCCGTTCTCGGCACCGGACGGCGGCCCGAACTTCTTCCCCTTCGCCACCGACGCCGTCTACAACATCAACGTCGACAGCGACGGCGACGCGAAGGCCGACGCGGTGTTCCGCTGGACGTTCCAGAACATCGACCGCCGCGGCGGCGACACGTTCCTCTACGCCAACGGTCCCGTCACCTCGATCGACGACGAGAATCTGCTCTTCCGCCAGACGTACACGCTGGAGTCCTCGTTCCACGGTGAGCCCTTCAAGACGCGGGTCACCGGCGCGCCGGTCGCGCCGTCCCGGGTCGGCAAGGCCACGATGCCCGACTACGCGAAGCTGCGCGGCGAGGCCGACAAGCGGCTCCCCGGCGGCTGGAACGTCTACGCCGGCCAGGCCGACGACCCGTTCTTCCTCGACCTGCGGGTGTTCGACCTGCTGTACGGCGGCGACCTGAGCGAGGTCGGGCAGGACACCCTCGCCGGCTACAACGTCAACACGATCGCGCTGCAGGTGCCGTTCTCCGACGTGGCGCTCAAGGGCGACGTGAAGCGCAACCCGGTCATCGGGATCTGGACGACCACCGAGCGGGCCAAGACCCGCGTCACCGGGCAGTCCGGCCCTGTCACCGGCGAGAAGGTGCAGGTGTCCCGGCTGGGCAACCCGCTGGTCAACGAGGTCGTCGTGCCGGCGTCGCTGAAGGACGCGTTCAACTCGATCAGCCCCGACCAGGACGCCGGCATCCCCGCCGTCGTCGCCCGGGTCACCGACCCCGAGCTGCCGAAGCTCATCGAGGGCATCTACAAGGTGCCGGCGCCCGCCGCACCCCGCAACGACCTCGTCGAGATCTTCCTGACCGGCATCACGACCAAGGCCGGCGGGCCGATCAAGGCCGACCTCAACTCGCAGCTCAACAACGCCGACGTCGTCGCGGCCGACTTCCGGCCGTCGGAGATGCTGCGGCTCAACCTCGGCGTGCCGGTCGCCGCGCAGCCCAACCGGCTCGGCGTGCTCGCCGGCGACCTGCAGGGCTTCCCGAACGGCCGGCGGCTCACCGACGACGTCGTCGACATCGCCGTGCAGGCGGTCGAGGGCGCGGCGCTGACCGGCAAGCTCGTCGACGCCCTGGCCACCGGCGACAAGGTGGACGCGAACGACAACGCGTTCGGTGCGCAGTTCCCGTACGTGGCGCTGCCCAACGGCTCGGCGCCGTCCCCGGTGCGGCCGTCCGCCGCCGCGTCCGCGTCCGCGTCCGCGTCCGCGTCCGTCGCGGCGCAGCCGGCCACCACGCCGTCGGCGTTCGAGTCGGGCACCGGCATGACGGCCGTCGCGGTCAGCACGTCGGCGATCGCGGCCGGCCTCGGCACCCTGCTCTTCGTCGGCTGGTGGCGGCGGCGCCGCGGGTCCGTCCAGCCCTGACCCGTTCCCCGGGGGCGCGTTTCGTGCGCGTGGCGCGCCCCCTTCATCTCCCGGGAGGAGGAGGCATGCGGGTTCGCATGGTGTTGGGTGTCGTACTGGCTGCGACGCTGCTGTTGGGCCTCGGCGCGCTGATCGGGCGGCGCCCGTCGCCGGCCTTCGTCGAGCCCGACCGTCCACAGTCGACTGGCCGGCTCGCCGCGGCGATCGCGGCGCACCAGGAGCGGCTGCGCGAGGTGCCGGGCGACTGGACCGCGTGGGCCGCGCTCGGCGAGGCGTACCTGGAGCAGGCCCGGGTCAGCGCCGACCCCGCCTACTACCCGAAGGCCGAGGGCGCGCTGCGCAGGTCCCTCGAGGTCCGCCCCGACGGCAACGCGGACGCGCTCACCGGGCTCGGCGCGCTCGCCAACGCCCGCCACGACTTCGCCGGCGCGCGCGAGCTCGCCAACCGGGCCCTCGCCGTCAACGCGTGGTCCGACACCGCCTACGGCGTCCTCGCCGACGCCGAGACCCAGCTCGGGCACCCCGACGCCGCGACCGCCGCCGTCCAGCGGATGCTCGACCTGCGGCCGGGGCTCGGCTCGTACACCCGCGGGTCGTACGACCTCGAACAGCACGGCAAGCGGACCGAGGCGGTCGCGCTCATGCGGCTCGCCCTCGCCGCCGCCACGGAGCCGGCCGACGTGGCGTTCTGCCACCAGCACCTCGCCGGCCTGGCGTGGGCGGCGGGCGACCTGGCCACCGCCGCCCGGCACGTGTCCCTGGGCCTCGCCGCCGACGCCGGTGCCGTCGGACTCTGGCAGCTCAAGGCCAAGCTCGACGCGGCCGCCGGCGACCTGACCGCGGCGCTGGACGATCTCGCCAAGGTGGTCGACCGCACGCCGACCGTCGACGCGCTGCTCGACCAGGCGCGCATGCTGCGGGCCGCCGGGCGCGACCCCGGGCCGTCGCTCACCCTCGCCCGGGCCGCGCACTCGCTCTTCACCGCCAACGGCGGCACCGACGACCTCGGCGCGGCGTCGCTCGCCCTCGCCACCGGCGACGCCGTGACCGCCGCGAGGCTCGCGGTCGCCGAGTGGGACCGCCGCCAGTTCGGCGAGGTGGCCGACATGGTCGCGTGGACCCTGATGGCCGCCGGCGACCCGGCCGCCGCGCTGCCGTTCGCGAAGCGGGCCAACGCGCTCGGGCAGGTCGACGCGACCCTCGCCTACCACTACGGCATGGTCGCCTCCGCCGCCGGTGACAGGGAGACCGCCCGGGTGCAGCTGCGGCTGGCGCTCGCGCTCAACCCGCACTTCTCCCCCGTCGACGCGCCGATCGCGGTGCGGACCCTCGCCACCCTGGAGTCCTGATGGTGCTTCGTCGCGCACTGGTCCTGCTGTGCCTGGCCGTGGGCGGGCCGCTGCTGTGGCCCGGCACCGCGCAGGCGCACCCGCTGGGCAACTTCTCCGTCAACCAGCTGGGCGCGCTGACCTTCCACCCCGACCGCGTCACGGTCGACTACGTGGCCGACCTGGCCGAGCTCCCCACGTTGCAGTCAGTCCCCTCGTGTACGACGGTGGCGCCGCTCTTCCGGGTCGCCGTCGACGGACGCCCGGTCGGCTGGACGGTCGACCGGTCCTCCTTCACCTACTCCGACGGTGCGGCCGGGCTGCGTACCAGCCGCCTGGAATGCACGTTCTCGGGGGCCTTCACGGTCTCCGGCCCGTCCACTGTGGACGTCGTCAACGACTTCGCCGCCGACCGCGTCGGGTGGCGCGAGCTGACCGCCGTCGCGGCCGGGGTGCACATCGTCGACTCGCCGCTGCCGACGGTGTCGGCTTCCGCGGGGCTGCGGTCCTACCCTGCCGACCTGCTCAGCTCTCCGCCGGCGGTACACCGGGCGACACTGCGACTCGAACCCGGGGGCAGCACGGGCCCGGCCGCTCAGGCTCCCCCTGGACCGTTGTCGTCGCCGGTCCTGCCCGGCTGGGCCGGGACCGCGGAGCTGAAGCTGCGCGGATGGGTGGCCTCGCGGTCGCTGACGCCGTGGGTCGGGGTGCTGGCGGTGCTGCTCGCGCTGGCCCTCGGCGCCGCGCACGCCGCCCTGCCGGGACACGGGAAGACGGTGATGGCCGCGTACCTCGCGGGCCGCGCGGGCCGCCCGCGGGACGCGCTCACCGTCGGCGCCACGGTCACCCTGACCCACACCGGCGGCGTCCTGCTGCTGGGCCTGCTCCTGACCACCGCGGCGGGGCTGGCCGGGGAGACGGTGCTGGGCTGGCTCGGCGTGACGAGCGGCGTGCTGGTCGCCACGATCGGCCTGACCATGCTCCTGTCCCGCCGCGCCTCCTCCCATGACCACTCCCACTCTCACTCCCACGCCGCCCACTCCCACAGCCACGGGCCCGCCGCCCACTCCCACGGCGCTGATTCCCACACCCACTCCCACGGCTCGGGCTCGCACACCCACGACCACGACCACGACCACGACCACGACCACGACCATGCGCACGACCACGGTCACCCGCACCGGTTGGCGCTGGTCGGCATGGGCATCGCCGGCGGCCTGGTGCCGAGCCCTTCCGCCCTCGTCGTCCTCCTCGGCGCCGTCGCCCTCGGCAGGACGTGGTTCGGTGTGCTGCTCGTGCTCGCGTACGGCTTCGGCATGGCCGCCACCCTCACCGCCGCCGGCCTGCTGCTCATCAAGATCCGCGACCGCTGGCCCGCCCGCCTGCGGATCAGCGACCGCCTGACCAGGCTCGCCCCCACCGGCACCGCGGCCCTGGTGCTGCTCGTCGGCTCCGCCCTGGCGGTCCGCTCCCTCGTCACCCTCTGACCGCACGGGCCGGACCCGCCGCCCGGCAGTCCGCTGTCGGCGAACAGGTTTGGGGTGCGCTCGGGGGGCGGTGCGGCGGTATGGTCGTGGTGGGTAGAGCGCCTGCCTGAGCCCGACACGGTTGCCCACGCCTGCCGTGACCCGAGGCCAAGAGTCTCAGACTCAGCGCGGTGGTGCAGGCTGCCCGGCGGAGGTCCCGCCGTCCGATCGGTGCGAGCGTGGGTCGACGCCGGAGGTCGCCATGCCAGACGAAGAGGACCAGCACCAGCCAGCCCCTGGCTCCGCCCAGGACGGCGGCCATCCCAGCGGCGGGCAGCGGGACGGCGGGCAACAGCGCAGCGGCGGAGAGCAGGACCGGCAGCAGCAGGACGGGACCGGGCGGGCGCGACGGGATCGGAAGCGGCGGCGGGCGATCAGGGCGCATGCGGCCCAGACGGGTGTCGCATATTCGGTGGCCGCGCGGCAGCTCGCGGGGTTCGGCGTCGGCCCGGGCGAGACCCTGGCCAGCCTCGGCAGGACGGTGTATCCGGTCGGCCTGCCCGGCAGGTGGACCGTCATCGCCCGGGAGCTACGCCCCGCCGCCGTGAAGCTCCACGACACGCGGCGGGCGGCACGCCTCGCGGGTGGGCGGGCGGTGCACCTGGTGGAGCGGTTCCCACCCGGCGAGAGCCACGCGGGCCCCTGTTACGCCGGCGACGACCTCGAAGACCTGCTCGCCATGCTCTACCTGGTGGTGGTGCGGGAGGCCCCGGGCCTCGTGCCCGCCGCCCTGGACCTGGCATGGACCGCCGAGCTCGGCGAGGAGACCGCCGTCGACATGGAGTGCGCCGAGGTGGACCGCGCCGCCCGCCTCGTCCTCGACGACGGGATCGCCGGCCTGTGGGCCAGGGTCGAGGACGCCCTCCGGTCAGGCCAGGCCAACCCCATCCCCGCCATCCGCCACGACGCCGACCGGCTGTCGCTGGTGTGCCGCATGTTCACGATGCCGGTCGAGGGCCCGGACGGCGAGCCGTATGTCCTCCGCGCCCCCTGGACCGGCGCCGCCCAGATCCTCGACGCCCTCCTCGTCATCGCCGACGACGGCCACGCCCCCGGCACCAGGGTCCGCCTCACCCACCCAGCGACCACGGGTCCCGCCGCGGGCACGACCACCCAGGCCCGGCTACAACCACGTGAGGTCACCCAGGTTCGACAGCCAGCAGGGAAGGCCGACCAAGGCCGGCCGGAAGCACGTGAGGCCGCCCAGGATCCGCCGGCCGCAGGCGCGCCGCTCCCGGGCCCGCCGGCATCGGGCACGATCATCGGAGCACGCTGGGCCGCCGCAGGACCACCACGCGGCTACGAGATCCGTCTCGACGGCGACCCCGCCACCCACACGATGCGCCCCGAGGACCTGATCGTCCTGCCACGCCAGGAGTCCACCGCCACCGCCCTCCAGGTCTGACCGCCCCAGCACAGGAGGTCCACCCCGGCACGACGCCCAGACACCAGCAGCCGGCACAGCTCCACCACGACTAGCGGATGGTCTCCTGCTGCAGCACACCGAGGTAGCCGTGGGTGACGATGCGCTTCGCACGATCGGTGTAGAAGTCGGGGTCGTCCGGCAGAACGGTGGCCAACCCGTCGACGTACCGGTTGAACATGCAGAACGCGGCCGCGATCAGCACCGTGTCGTGGACTTCGACATCGGTGGCACCCTCGGCCCGGGCGGCGGCCACCAGGTCCTCGGTGACCTCCTTGCCGCCACGTTGGACCGCGCCGGCGACGTCGAGCAACGCACGCATCTTGCTCGACACCGGTGCGCCGTCGGCATCGTCACGTACCTGCTCGACCAGGGCCATGCCATCGGGAAGCTGCGCCGCCGCGTACGCCGCGTGAGCGCAGTAGCAGTACTGGCATTCGTTGAGGCCGGACACATAGGCTGCGATAAGTTCGCGTTCGCCACGGGTCAACGTACCGGGGCCACACAGCAGTGCCTCGACCAGGCCGTTGAGCGGCAGCGCCGTCTCCGGCCTGAACCGGAACAGACCGCGAATCCCGGGTTCGCTGGTGTTGAGCGTGATGTGTGGCATACGCACTCCTTCGCTCCCCCGGTCGACAACCGGGCCTCGTGAGACAGGCTGCCGTCCAGATTGAGTCACGTCCGTCGATATCGTCAACGCCTGTCGTGCGTTGGCCGCCTGCCGCACCACAGCGGATTCACGTTGGCCCTTCTCGCGCTGCCATCGACTTCGACTGTTCGGCGGAGGTTGCTGCCGGCGTGGATCCAGCGGCCGGCCGGTCGAGCCGATCCCGCACCCGCTGGGCTTCGGGGGCGTCGAGGTCGCCGTACGCGGCGAGCGCCTGCCGCCAGTGATGGGCGGCCGTGGCCGGGTCGGCGGTGGCTTCGTGGGCGTCGCCGAGACCGGTGTGGGCGCGGGCCTGGCTGAAGGGGCTGCCGATCTCGACCGCCAGCGCGAGCGCGTCGCGGTGGCGGTCGGCCGCTTCGGTGGGGCGGCCCAGCCGGAGGGCGGCCACACCCAGCGCGTTGAGCGCGGACGCTTCGGCGGCACGGTCCCCGGTCTCGCGCAGGATGGTGACTGCGGCGCCCGCGTCGCGGTACGCCGGTTCGTCGTCGCCGGCCTCCTGATGGGCCCGGGCGATGTTGACCAACGCGATCGCCTCGCCGGTGCGGTTGCCGAGCTCGCGGTGGATCGCCAGTGCCTCGCGGAGATGGGCGAGGGCCGCCGCCGGGCTACCGGTCTCGACGCACGCGACGCCGATGTTGCCCAGGACGCGGGCCTGCGTGGCCCGGCTGCCGGTGGCCCGGGCGGCGGCGAGCGCCTCGGCCAGCAGGGCGAGCAGCTCCTCGTAGCGACAACAACTACCGGCACCTGCTCTTCGCCGCGCCGACCGGCGGCGGCACGGACTTCTCGGAGGTCAACTGCCACGCCGGCGGGGCGATGTGGTACGGCGACATGCTCTACGTGGCCTGCACCGACCGCATCAAGCTGTTCAGCTTCAAGCACATCTTCAGCGCCGACACCTCGGCCGACTGCACCGCCAGGATCGGCAAGTACGGCGCGAAGTACTGCGCCAGCGGCTACGCGTACATCATGTTGCAGGTCGGTCAGATCGTCGCCAGCGGCCCGGCGATGACGTTCTCCACCATCTCCCTCGACCGGGAGGCGACGCCCGACAAACTGGTCATCGGCGAGTACTCGACCTCGCCGGGCGCCGGGCTGTGGCGGTTCAACCTCGACTCGAGCACCCGCCTGCCGTCGAGCTACTACTACGACGCCTGGAGCATGCCGTTCAGCTCGGTGCAGGGCGTCACGACCCGGGACACGAAGTTCTGGTTCCACAGCAGCGGCGGCGTCATCACGTCCGGTGAGACGATCCAGGACAACTACGGCAAGCTGCGCTTCTGGAACGGCCAGGCGACCTCTGCGGTCAAGGTCTGGACCGGGGCCTACGGCGCCGAGTCCCTCAGCTACTTCGGCGACGACAGCAGCTCACCGGACACCCTCTTCACGCTCAGCGAACACCCGGGCTACCGCGGAGTGATCGCGATCCAGGCGGCCGACTTCGACTGACCGCCGCCGGTCAGGACGGGCCGGTCCTGATGACCGACCCGTCCTGGTCCGGGCCGTTCGCAGCGTGCGGGGTCGGTGGGGCGACGGGGTGCCGGCGGTCGGTTATGGTGGAGGGGGCAGCGCGCCTGCCCGTGCCGCGGATCGACGGAGCCCACGCCTCCGGCGGCGGTCAAGAGGCCCTGACTCAGCGCATCCGAAGGGATGCGGCTGCGTGGGCCCGCCGAACGCCGTGAAGGCGAAGGGCGTGATCGTCGATGTTCGAGCGGTTCACCGACCGGGCCAAACGTGCCGTGGTGCTGGCGCAGGAGGAAGCCCGGGTTCTCAATCACCATGCCATCGGGACCGAGCATCTGCTGCTCGGGCTCATCCAGGAGGGCGACGGCGTCGCGGCGCGGAGCGTCGAGGCGCTCGGGGTGTCGCTCGAGGACGTGCGGCGGCAGGTCGAGGAGATGATCGGCCTGGGTGGGCAGGCGCCGGGCGGGCACGTGCCGTTCACGCCGCGGGCGAAGAAGGTCCTGGAGCTGGCGTTGCGGGAGGCACTCCAGCTCGGGCACAACTTCATCGGGCCCGAGCACCTGCTGCTGGGTCTGGTCCGGGAGGGTGAGGGCGTCGCGGCCCAGGTGCTCGTCCGGCTGGGTGCCGACCTCAACCGGCTGCGGGCGCAGGTCATCCAGCTGCTGGCCGGGCACCCGTCCAGCACGAAGGCGCCGGAGAGCGCGCCGCCGGTGACGGTGCTCGACCAGTTCGGCGTCAACCTGACCGCCGCGGCCCGCGACGGGCAGCTCGACCCGGTCATCGGGCGGGACGCCGAGGTGGAGCGGGTCATCCGGGTCCTGTCGCGGCGCCGGAAGAACAGCCCGGTGCTGACCGGGCCGCCCGGCGTCGGCAAGACCGCCGTCGTCGAGGGGCTGGCCCAGCGGATCGTCGCCGGTGACGTGCCGGCCTCGCTCAAGGACCGGCAGCTGTACACGCTCGACCTGGGGGCGCTGGTCGCCGGCTCCCGGTACCGCGGCGACTTCGAGGAGCGGCTGAAGAAGGTCACCAGGGAGGTCCGCACCAGAGGCGACATCATCCTGTTCATCGACGAGATCCACAACCTGGTCGGCGCGGGCGCGGCCGAGGGTGCCATCGACGCCGCGTCGCTGCTCAAGCCGTTGCTGGCGCGCGGGGAGCTGCGGACGATCGGGGCGACCACCGACGAGGAGTACCGGAGGTTCATCGCCAAGGACGGCGCGCTGGACCGGCGGTTCCACCCGGTGGCGGTGCCGGAGCCGACCGCCGAGGACACCGTGCTGATCCTGCGCGGCCTGCGCGACCGGTACGCGGAGCACCACGGCGTCACGTACACCGACGCGGCGCTGCGGGCGGCGGCGCTGCTCGCCGACCGGTACATCACCGACCGCCGCCTCCCGGACAAGGCGATCGACCTGATCGACGAGGCCGGGGCCTCGAACAAGACCGGGGCCGGAGCCCCGAACAAGACCGGGGCCGGAGCCGCGAACAAGGCCGGAACGCCGCAACTGCAGCAGGTCGACGCGGACGAGATCGCGGCCGTGGTGGCGGCGTGGACCGGCATCCCGGTGCAGCGGCTCACCGAGCAGGAGAGCGCCAGGCTGCTGCGGATGGAGCAGACGCTGCACGAGGAGCTCGTCGGCCAGGAGGCGGCGGTCGCCGCCGTGTCGCGGGCGATCCGCCGGACCAGGGCCGGCCTGCAGGACCCGCGCCGGCCCGCCGGGTCGTTCATCTTCGCCGGCCCGTCCGGCGTCGGGAAGTCGTCGCTGGCCAAGGCCCTCGCGGGGTTCCTGTTCGGCGCCCGGGACGCGCTGATCCAGCTGGACATGTCGGAGTTCCACGACCGGGCGACGGTGGCGCGGCTGGTCGGCGCGCCGCCCGGCTACGTCGGCTACGACGACGGCGGGCAGCTCACCGAGCAGGTCCGGCGGCGGCCGTTCTCGGTCGTGCTGTTCGACGAGGTGGAGAAGGCGCACCCGGACGTGTTCCACACGCTGCTGCAGATCCTGGAGGACGGCCGGCTCACCGACGGCCAGGGTCGCGTCGTCGACTTCAAGCACACGGTGCTCATCCTCACGACCAACCTGGGCACCCGCGACCTGACCCGGCCGGCCGGCTTCCACGACGGGCCGCTGCCCATGTACGACAGGGTCGGCGACGAGCTGCGCAAGCACTTCCGGCCGGAGTTCCTGAACCGCATCGACGAGACCGTCGTCTTCCATCCGCTGGGTCCCGCGGAGGTCGAAGGCATCGTCGACCTGCTCGTGCTGGACGTGGCGGCGCGGCTCGCCCTCCAGGACATCGGGCTGGCGGTGACGCCGCGGGCCCGCGCGCACCTGGCGGCGCGCGGCCACGACCCGGTGCTCGGCGCCCGGCCGCTGCGGCGCACCGTGCAGCGGGCGGTCGAGGACCCTCTGTCGGAGCGGATCCTGCTCGGCGCGCTGCGCCCCGGCGACACGGTCACGATCGACCACGGTGAGGACGGTCTCACGTTCGTCACTTCCCGGGAGCTTGAGCGAATGCTTAAATAGCCCCGACGGCTTGAGCGAGTGCTCAACTGAATGGGGTGCGTGGTGGCGGACACGAAGGAGCGCCTGGTCGACGGGGCGATCAAGGTCCTCGGCAGCGACGGCCTCGCGGGCGCGTCGGCGCGGACGATCGCCGCGGCGGCCGGCGTCAACCAGGCGCTCGTCTTCTACCACTTCGGGACCGTCGACCAGCTGCTCTCGGTCGCCTGCCGGCAGGCGACCGAGAGCCGGGTCGCGCTCTACCGGGAGCGGTTCGCGGCCGTGTCGACCATCGGCGAGCTCCTCGACGTCGGCCGGCAGCTGCAGCAGATCGAGCGGGCCGAGGGCAACGTCGCGATCCTCGCGCAGATGCTCGCCGGCGCCCAGACCGACGAGCGCCTCGCACCGGCCGTCGCCGCCTGCCTGAAGCTGTGGATCGCCGAGATCGAGCCGGTGCTGCACCGGGTCACCGCCGCCTCCCCCGTCGCCGACCTCGTCGACGTGCCGGGGCTGGCCAGGGTGGTCGCGTCGACGTTCATCGGCCTGGAGCTCCTCACCGGCGTCGACCCGGACGGGGCGGCCGCCGCCGTCGCCACGCTGGAGCGCCTGGGCGTCCTCGTCGAGGTCGTCGACGGCCTCGGCCCCGTCGCCCGCCGCGCCCTGCAGGCGAAGCTCCGCAAGGCCGCCCGGTGAAGGCGAAGCACGCCGCGCGGGCCGCGGTGGCGGCGGTGTGGCTGTATGAGGGCCTGTGGTGCAAGCTCCTGCACGGCGATCCCGACCAGGAGAAGATCGTCGCGGCGGCGCCGCTGCTCGGGCCCGCCGCCCTGACGGGGATCGGCCTCGCGGAGGTCGCCCTCGCGGCCTGGGTCCTCACCGGACGGTGGCCGCGGGCCGCGGCGGTGACGCAGACGGTGCTGCTGGTCGCGTTCAACGCCGGCGGCCTGCTCTTCGCCCGGGACCACATCACCGACGCCGGCCGGATGCTCACCGCGAACGCCGCGCTCCTCGCCCTCGCCTGGCTCCTCGCGGCACCGGCGACCGCAGATGCGTAACCCGTGGCAGCGGGGCCGGCTCACCGTCGGCAGGCGCCCCCAGGTGATGTTCGGCCGCATGTACGAGGACCCCGCCGCCGAGCTGAGCGTGTTCCCACCGGCGGGGCGGGTCCTCGCCATCGCCTCCGCCGGCGACACCGCCGCCGCCCTCGCCCGGGCCGGGCACCGGGTCACGGCCGTCGACATCAGCGCCACCCAGCTGGCCTACGCGCGGGCCAGGCTCGCCGGCGGCCCCACGGTCACCGGCACCGCCGAACGCCTCCAGGCCGTCGCCCGCCGCGCCGCGGGCCTGGTCGTCCCCGGCTGGCGCCCCGCCGCGATGACGGAGTTCCTGCGCCTGGCCGACCTCGAGGCGCAGCGCGCGCACTGGCGGGAGCGACTGGACCGGCCCGCGCTCAGGGCGCTGATGCGGCTCGCGTTCGCCTCCGCGGGACTCGTCCGGCGGGACCTGTGGCGCGCCCTGCCACCCCGGATGGACCGGGTCCTGCGCCGCCGCCTCGAGCAGGGCCTGACCGGCCACCCGAACGCCACCAACCCGTGGGCCTGGCGCCTCCTCCTGGGCCGCGAGTGCCCCGCCACACCACCCGGACCGGCGGCCGGCGACATCGAGGGCGGCATCGAGTGGGTGCACGCCGACGTCGTCGAGCACCTCCGGTCGGTGCCGCCCGGCTGGTACGACGCCGCCACCCTCTCCAACGTCCTCGACGGCCCGCCGCCCGCGTTCGCCGCCGAGCTCGCCGCGGCGCTGCGGCACGGGGTCCGGCCCGGCGGCCCGGTCGTGCTGCGGACGTTCCGCGACACGCCCCCGCTGCCCGGCGACCGCTGCCCGACCGGTCCCTGCTCTGGGGCGCCGTCGTCCGCCTCCACCCCCTCACCGCCGGAGCATGACCATGCTGCAGGCCCTGCGACGACACCCCCTGCCGATGCGCACCCGCTTCGGGCACTCGCTCGTCCTCACGTACGCGCTGCCGGCCCCGGTCCTGGCGCCGCTGCTGCCGCCCGGCCTGACCCTCGACACGTACGAGGGCCCGCACGGCAGCCACGGCTTCGTCGCGATCGGCATCGTGTCCACGCAGGGGCTGCGGCCAGCGCCGTTGCCCGCGGCGCTCGGCATCGACGCCGTGCTCACCGGCTACCGGATCTTCACCAGGTTCCCGACGCCGGCCGGGAGGACCATGCGCGGCCTGTACATCCTGCGCAGCGATACGGGCCGGCCCGCCCTCGCCCGCGCCGGGAACCTGCTCACCCGGTACCGCTACCACGTCGGCACGGTCGGGCTCACCGTCGACGGCGACCTGCTCACCGCCACGGTCGACAGCCGGGACGGCGGCGCCGACCTCACCGTCACCGCCGACCTCACCCCGGCACGGGACGGCACGCCCGCGCCGCTGCCGGCGGGCTCCCCGTTCGCCGACGCGACCGCCGCCCGCAGGTTCGCCGGGCCGCTGCCGTACACCTTCGACGCCGAGGACGGCGGGATCGTCGTGGTGAAGGCGCACCGCAGCACCTGGACGCCGGTGCCGGTCGCGGTCCGCGTCACCCGGTGCACGTTCCTGGAGCGCGGCCCGTTCGAAGGGACGGCGCCGGTCCTGGCGCAGGCGTTCCACGTCGCCGGGCTCGACTACGGCTGGCACCGCGGGGTCCGCCGCGCCCTCGACGGGAGCGCCCGGTGATCCACATGGTCCGCTACAACTGGCCGAAGTACCTGGTCGCGGCGGTGCTGCTGGTCGCCGCCGCGGCGCTGCCGTGGCCGTGGCGGCTCCTGGCGGTGCCGGGCGCGGCCGGGGTCGCGGTGAGCCTCGCCGCCACCTGGTGGGTGTATGACCGCAGCCGCCTGTACGAGTGGCGCTGGGCGCTGGACCTGGTGCCGCCGCCGCGCCGGTACGCGGTGATCAGCACCGGCCTCGACGAGATCAGCCCCGCGCTGCGCGGCCTGCTGCCGGACGCCGAGCCGACGGTGCTCGACTGCTTCGACCCGGTGATCATGACCGAGGGCTCGGTCCGGCGGGCCAGGCGGCTGCACCCGCCGCCGGCCGGCGCGGTCCCGGCCGGGGTGACCGCGCTGCCGGTGGCCGACGGCGGACAGGACGCCGTGTTCCTCGCGTTCGCGGCGCACGAGCTGCGGGTCCCGGCGCAGCGGCTGGCGCTGTTCGCCGAGGTCGCCCGCGCCCTGCGCCCCGGTGGGCACCTGGTGCTCGTCGAGCACTGCCGCGGCGCGGCGACCGTCGCCGCGTACGGGCCGGGCGCCTGGCACTTCTACCCCCGCCGGGAGTGGCTCGGGCTGGCCCGCGGCGCCCGGCTCACCCTCGCGGGCGAGACGACGATGACGCCCCTGGTGCGGGCGCTGGTGTTCCGGCGGTGACCGCCATCGACATGACGGCGGTGACCGCCATCGACATGACGGCGGTGACCGCCATCGACGCGACGGCGGTGAGCGCCGTCGAGGTGCAGCTGCGGCTGGTCGGGGCGGTCCTCGTCGCCCTCGGCGTCGCGCACGTGGCGCTGCCCCGCGTCCTGGCGTGGCGGCCGCAGTTCGCGGCGTTGCACCCGCTGACCCGGCACGTGCTGTACACCCACACCTTCTTCATCGGGGTGATGTGCGTGCTGCTCGGTCTCGCCCCGCTGCTGCTCGCCGCCGACCTCCTGCGGCCCGGGCGGGTCCCGGCGGCCGTGCTCGGCGCCGAGTGCGTGTTCTGGGGGCTGCGGTGGGCGGCGCAGTTCGTCGCGTTCCCGTCCGGGACCTGGCGCGGGTCGCGGCTGCACCGGGCCGGGTACGCCGGGTTCACCGTACTTTGGACGTGGATCGTGGCCGTGTTCGCAGCGGCATTGTTCACACGCTAGGACCTCGGCGCGGGGCCGCCGGGTGGGTGGCGTGGTACAACGACGCGGTGACGGCAACGACGCTGTTCCAGCGCACCAGTGGACCCCCCGGCGCGCCGGTCCTGCTGCTCGGCGGCTCGCTCGGCAGCAACCTCGACATGTGGCGCCCCCAGCTGCCCGCCCTCGCGGACCTGCGGGTGGTGCGCTTCGACCATCGCGGGCACGGCGCCTCGCCCGCCCCGCCGGGGCCGTACCGGATCGAGGACCTGGGCCGTGACGTCCTGGCCCTGCTCGACCGGCTCGGCATCGCCAGGGCGTCCTACTGCGGGCTCTCGCTGGGCGGGATGGTCGGCATGTGGCTCGCCGCCAACGCGCCCGAGCGGATCGAGCGGCTCGTGCTGATCTGCACGGCCGCGCACCTGCCGCCCGCGGACGGCTGGGCGGTGCGCGCGGAGCAGGTCCGCACCGTGGGCATGGGCAGCATCGCCGACGCGGTCCTCGGCCGCTGGTTCACGCCCAGGTTCCGGGCGGCGCTGCCGGCGAAGGTCGCGCCCTACCGGGCGATGATCGCGGCGTGCCCGGCGGAGGGGTACGCCGGCTGCTGCGAGGCGATCGGCGCCATGGACCTGCGCGACGACCTGCCGCGGATCACCGCGCCGACGCTGGTCATCGCCGGCGCCGACGACCCGGCGACCCCGCCGGAGCACGGCGAGCGCATCCACGCCGGGATCGCCGGCAGCCGCCTGGTGGTCCTGCCGGGCGCGGCCCACCTGGCCAACGTGGAGCAGGCCGACGCGATCGCCCAGCTCGTCAGGGACCACGTGGGTGGGTGACTACGAGACCCACGTGACCGTCGACTTCGACCCGCGCCTCGCGGCGTGGGCGTCGGCCGCCGGCCTCAAGTACACGAGGATCCGGCTCGACCGCGGCGGCCACGCCGACCAGCCGATGCTGACCGGCCGCGGCCGCGGCGACCTGGCGGGGCAGCGCGCGGCGGCCGGCGCCCTGGTGGAGCGGCTGCGCGGGGACGGGTTCACGGTGCGCCGGGTCAAGATCGAGGCCCCGCCCTGGCACCCGGTGGTGCCGGCGGGCTACTTCGAGCACCACGTGAAGCTGGTCCTGACCGCCGCGGACATCGACGCGGCACGGTCGGTGGCCGTGCGGCACGGCGCCCACCTGTCCCGCAACGCGCGCCGGACCCGCGACGACGGCCGCCACGAGCGGTTCGTGACCCAGCGCTGCCACGACGTGGACCGCACCGGGGCCCGGCGGCGCCTCGACGCGCTGCTGGCCGAGCTGCCGTTCGTGCCGGTCGAGGTCGAGGAGGAGTACGTGCTGGTCGACGACAACCCGGGGCTGGACGCCGGATGGATCCAGTGACCGCGCACCGGGACGTGCTCGACCACGTCCTCGCCGTCGTCGCCGCCGACCCCGCCGGCGAGTCGCTGGTCCTGCGGGGCAGCATGACGATGCCGGCCTGGGTCGGCGCCCGGGCCCGCCCGCCCGGCGACCTCGACTGGGTCGTCCGCCCCGTGCTGGTCTCGGGCCTGGACAGCCGCCACCCGCACCCGTGGGTGGACCGGGTCGACCCGGTGCAGTACTGGCCCGAGGCGACGCAGGGCGCCGGCCGGGCGCAGCCATCGGCGTTCCTGGACGAGGACACCGGCGGGGTGCGTGCGCTGCTGCCGCCGGACGGCCTGCGCTGGATGCACGCGGAGGAGATCGACCCCGACGACCAGCCCCACCTGAAGGTGATGGAGGCGCTCGAGCGGCACCCGCGGACGCCGGGCGGCGCGGTCCTGGACATCGCGAACGCCGCACCCGACCGGGACTGGGACTACGCCGGCTACCGCCTCGACTACGGCGGCTCGGCCGGCGCCCGCGTCCACGTCCCGTGGCGGTCCGGCGACGAGGAAGGCACCGTCCAGCTGGACTTCGCCTACGACGAGGCGCTGCCGGAGCCGCCCGTGCTGACCGTCGTGCCCTGCGGCGCGGGCCGGCCGCCGACGGCGGTGTGGACGGCGAGCCGGGCGCTGTCGCTGCTGTGGAAGCTGCAGTGGCTCGCCGAGGACCTGACCCGGGAGGGCGCCGCCCACGGCAAGGACGTCTACGACGCCGTCCTGCTCGGCGAGCTCGACGGCGTCACCCTCTCGCCCCGGCTGCGCCGCCTGCTGCCCGCCCTCGACCCGGCCGCGGTCCGTGCGATGGCCGTCGACTGGACCAGCTGGCCCGTCCACGACCCGGAGAGCTGGCTGGACCGCCTCGCGTGGGCGGTCCAGCACCACGTGGCGGGCTACGACACGGACCGGTAGACGTCCAGGGTCTGTTGGGCGATCGCCGACCAGGAGAAGTGGTCCAGGGCCCGCTGCCGTCCGGCACGGCCGAACTCGGCGGCCCGGGCCGGCTCCTCCAGCAGCTCGTTCATCGCGTCGGCGAGGTCCGCGACGAAGCGGTCCTCGTCCAGCGGCGTGCCGGACCCGTCGGTGACCTGCTCGATCGGCACGAGCAGGCCGGTCTCGCGGTCCGCGACGACCTCGGGGATGCCGCCGGTGGCGGTCGCGACGACCGCGGTCTGGCAGGCCATCGCCTCCAGGTTGACGATACCCATCGGCTCGTAGATCGACGGGCAGACGAACAGGGTGGCGTGGGTGAGGACCTGGATGACCTCCCGCTTCGGCAGCATCTCCTGCACCCAGACGACGCCGGAGCGGGTGGCACGCAGCTCATCGGCGAGCGCGGTCACCTCCGCCGCGATCTCCGGCGTGTCGGGGGCGCCGGCGAGCAGCACCAGCTGCACGTCGGCGGGGAGCCGCCGGGCCGCCCGCAGCAGGTAGGGCAGGCCCTTCTGCCGGGTGATCCGGCCGACGTACACGACGCTGGGCCGCTGCGGGTCGATGCCGAGCCGGGTGACGACGTCCAGGCCGGGGTCCGGCGCGTACTGCTCGGTGTCGATGCCGTTGTAGATGACGTGGACCCGGTCGGGGTCGACCCTCGGATAGGCCCGGAGCACGTCGGCCTTCATCCCGGCGGACACCGCGATCACGGCGTCGGCGGCCTCGACCGCGGTGCGCTCACACCAGGATGAGAGCGCGTAGCCGCCGCCGAGCTGGTCGGCCTTCCACGGGCGCAGCGGCTCGAGGCTGTGGCTGGTGATGACGTGCGGGACGCCGTGCAGCAGCTTGGCGGTGTGCCCGGCGAAGTTGGCGTACCAGGTGTGGCTGTGCACCAGGTCGGTGCCTGCCGCGCCGGCGGCCATCTCCAGGTCCACCCCCATGGTCCGCAGGGCGGCATTCGCCCCCTGCAGCCCGGGCGGGTCCGGGTAGCCGACCACGCCCGCTTCCGAGCGGGGCGCGCCGAAGCAGTGCACCCGCACGTCCAGCGGCAGCCGGCGCAGTTCCCGCGCCAGGTACTCCAGATGAACGCCGGCACCACCGTAAACGTCCGGGGGGTACTCTCGAGTCAGTAGGTCTACGCGCACGTTGGAAAGACTAATTGGGTTCGTCTGGCGCAACACGCCGGACACGTTTAGCGTCTCGACCATGGCCGCCAAAAAAGTCCTCGCGATCGTCCTCGCCGGCGGCGAGGGCAAGCGATTGATGCCCTTGACCGCTGACCGGGCGAAGCCGGCGGTGCCGTTCGGCGGCATCTACCGGTTGATCGACTTCGTCCTGTCGAACCTGGCCAACGGCGGCTATCTGAAGATGGTCGTGCTGACCCAGTACAAGTCGCACTCGCTGGACCGCCACGTGACGAAGACCTGGCGCATGTCGACCCTGCTCGGCAACTACGTGACGCCGGTGCCGGCGCAGCAGCGGCTCGGGCCGCGCTGGTTCGCCGGGTCCGCGGACGCGATCTACCAGAGCCTGAACCTCATCAACGACGAGCGTCCCGACTACGTGATCGTGTTCGGCGCGGACCACATCTACCGGATGGACCCGGAGCAGATGATGCGCCAGCACATCGAGTCGGGCGCGGCGGTGACGGTCGCCGGGATCCGGCAGCCGCTGTCCACCGCCGACCAGTTCGGCGTGATCGAGGTCGCCGACGACGGGCGGCGGATCTCCGCCTTCCGGGAGAAGCCCCGCGACGCCCGGGGCCTGCCGGACGCGCCGGACGAGATCTTCGCGTCGATGGGCAACTACATCTTCACCACCGGGGCGCTGATCGACGCGGTCACCCGCGACGCGCAGGACCCGTCCAGCAAGCACGACATGGGCGGCAACATCATCCCGTACTTCGTCGACAAGCATGAGGCGGCCGTCTACGACTTCAGCAACAACGTCGTGCCGGGCAGCTCGGACCGCGACCGCGGCTACTGGCGCGACGTCGGGACCCTGGACTCGTTCTACGAGGCCAACATGGACCTCATCGCCGTGCAGCCGGTGTTCAACCTGTACAACTTCGAGTGGCCGATCTACACCGGCAACAGCCCGTGGCCGCCGGCGAAGTTCGTGCACGGCTGGGGTGAGCGGGTCGGCCGGGCGGTCGGGTCGATGATCTCCCCCGGCGCGGTGATCTCCGGCGCCCTGGTGGAGAACTCGGTGGTGTCGCCCAACGTGAAGGTCCACTCGTGGGCGCACGTGGAGGGCTCGGTGCTGATGGAGGGCGTCGACATCGGCCGGCACTCCGTGATCCGCAACGCCATCATCGACAAGAACGTCATCGTGCCGGAGGGCACCGAGATCGGTGTCGACCTGGAGAAGGACCGGACCCGCTACACGGTCTCCGAGGGCGGGATCGTGGTCATCGGCAAGGGTCAACGCATCATGCCGTAGGAAGACGACGCTAACGCTGCCAACCCCGCGCGGATTCGATACGGTGAGGATCATGGGTACCCCGACACCCGAAGCACCTGCCATCGCCCGGACCGACACCGAGACCGCGCTCGCCTCCGAGGATCCCGTGGTGGTACCAGACGCGCCCGCGGGAACATGGCAGGCCGCCACCGGTCCGAGTGTCGTGACCGCGGACCGTTTCCCCATCGAGCAGGTCACGCCACAGGTCGAGGGCGGCCGGTTCCCGGCGAAGGCCGTCGTCGGCGAGCTCGTCCCGGTGACGGCCGTCTCCTACCGTGAGGGCCACTCGATGATGGGCTGCAACGTGGTCCTCATCGGCCCCGACGGCAAGGAGGGCCCGTTCACCCGCATGGGTCCGGGCCCGGTCGGCACCGACACGTGGCTCGGCACGGTGCGCCCCGACGCGGTCGGCGCGTGGACGTTCGCGGTCGAGGCGTTCTCCGACCCGTACCTGACCTGGCACGACGCCGTCACGAAGAAGATCGGTGCCGGGCAGGGCCTGCAGGACCTCGGCAACGACCTGGCCGAGGGCGCGGCGCTGCTCAACCAGGCCGCGACCGGCGTCCCGGTGGCGGAGCGCTCCCGGGTCACCGGCGCCGCGCAGGCCCTCGCCGACACGACGATCCCGCTGTTCGCCAGGGTGTCCCCGGCGCTGGGCCTCACCGACGTGCTGTGGCGTCATCCGCTGCGCCAGCAGGTGACCCGCTCCAAGGAGCTGCCCCTGTGGTGCGACCGGAAGCGGGCGCTGTTCTCCGCCTGGTACGAGTTCTTCCCCCGCTCCCAGGGCGCGCTCGTCGACGAGCACGGCAAGCCGATCAAGCACGGCACGTTCGCGTCCGCGACCCCGCGCCTGGCCGAGGTCGCCGAGCTCGGGTTCGACGTGGTGTACCTGCCGCCGATCCACCCGATCGGCCGGGTCAACCGTAAGGGGCCGAACAACACCCTGGTCGCCGGGCCGCAGGACGTCGGCTCGCCGTGGGCGATCGGCGCCGAGGAGGGCGGGCACGACGCGATCCACCCGGACCTCGGCACCCTGCAGGACTTCCGGGCGTTCATCGCCGCCGCCGGCGACGCCGGCGTCGAGATCGCGATGGACCTGGCGCTGCAGTGCGCGCCGGACCACCCGTGGGTCACCGAGCACCCCGAGTGGTTCACCACCCGCGCCGACGGTTCGATCGCCTACGCGGAGAACCCGCCGAAGAAGTACCAGGACATCTACCCGCTGAACTTCGACAACGACCCGCAGGGCATCCGCGACGAGATCCTGCGCATCGTGCTGCACTGGGTCGAGCAGGGCATCAAGATCTTCCGGGTCGACAACCCGCACACCAAGCCCGTCGGGTTCTGGCACTGGATCATCAACGAGGTGAAGTCGGTCGACCCCGACGTGCTGTTCCTGGCGGAGGCGTTCACGCGGCCCGCGATGATGCACGGCCTGGGCAAGATCGGGTTCACCCAGTCCTACACGTACTTCACCTGGCGCGTGCAGGCGTGGGAGCTGCGTGAATACGTACAGGAGCTGATCGCCGCCGCCGACTACATGCGGCCCAACTTCTGGCCCAACACGCCGGACATCCTGCCCGAGCACCTGCAGCACGGCGGCCCGCCGATGTTCAAGATCCGGGCGGTCCTGGCCAGCATGCTGAGCCCCTCGTGGGGGATGTACTCGGGCTACGAGCTCTACGAGCACCTGCACCGTCCGGGCTCCGAGGAGTACCTGGACAACGAGAAGTTCCAGCTGCGCCCCAGGGACTGGGCCGCCGCCGAGGCCGTCGGGGAGTCCCTGGCGCCGTACCTGCGCCGGCTCAACCTCGTGCGCCGGGACAACCCCGCACTGCACTGGCTGCGCAACACCGTCTTCCACGGCATTGACAACGAACAATTGCTGTGCTTCTCAAAACGGGACCCTGACAGCGAAAACGCCGTGCTCGTCGTGGTCTCGCTGGATTCGCACATCGTCCAGTGGGGTAACACCACCCTGGACATGCCCGCGCTCGGTCTCGACTGGCACGAGCGGTTCACGGTGCGCGACGAGCTCAGCGGTGCGACCTTCGACTGGGGACAACACAACGCGGTCCGGCTCGACCCCCTGTACGAGCCGGCACACGTGTTCACGGTGCATCGTCACCGGTGACAGCACAAGGTAGGTGGCAGCATGACGGATCCGGTCGAGGGCACCCACGTCGTCGCGGACGGCACGGTCGAACACCCCTCAGCCAGTGACTTCGGCAACGCGAGAATCCTGCCGGCGGACGAGACCTGGTATCAGCGCGCGGTGTTCTACGAAGTGCTCGTCCGCGCGTTCGCCGACTCGAACGCCGACGGGTCCGGGGACATCCAGGGACTGATCGGCCAGCTCGACTATCTGCAGTGGCTCGGCGTCGACTGTCTCTGGCTCCCGCCGTTCTACGACTCGCCGCTGCGCGACGGCGGCTACGACATCCGCGACTTCTACAAGGTGCTGCCGGACTTCGGCACGGTCGAGGACTTCGTCGAGCTGCTCGACGCGGCCCACAAGCGCGGCATCCGGGTCATCACCGACCTGGTCATGAACCACACCTCGGACTCGCACCTGTGGTTCCAGGAGTCGCGGCGCGACCCGACCGGGCCCTACGGCGACTACTACGTCTGGAGCGACGACAACACCGCCTACTCCGACGCGCGGATCATCTTCGTGGACACCGAGGAGTCCAACTGGACGTTCGACCCGGTGCGGCGGCAGTTCTACTGGCACCGGTTCTTCCACCACCAGCCGGACCTCAACTACGAGAACCCCGAGGTCCAGCGGGAGATGCTCGACGTGCTGCGGTTCTGGCTCGGGCTGGGCATCGACGGCTTCCGCCTCGACGCGGTGCCCTACCTGTTCGAGGACGAGGGCACCAACTGCGAGAACCTGCCGGCGACGCACGAGTTCCTCCGCCGCTGCCGCAAGGTCATCGACGACGAGTTCCCCGGCCGGGTCCTGCTCGCCGAGGCCAACCAGTGGCCGGCCGACGTCGTGCAGTACTTCGGCGACGGCGACGAGTGCCACATGGCGTTCCACTTCCCGCTGATGCCGCGCATCTTCATGGCGGTCCGGCGCGAGTCGCGCTTCCCCATCTCGGAGATCCTCGCGCACACCCCGCCGATCCCGGCGAACTGCCAGTGGGGCATCTTCCTGCGCAACCACGACGAGCTGACCCTGGAGATGGTCACCGACGAGGAGCGCGACTACATGTACGCGGAGTACGCCAAGGACCCGCGGATGCGCGCCAACGTCGGGATCCGGCGGCGCCTCGCGCCGCTGCTGGAGAACGACCGCAACCAGATCGAGCTGTTCACCGCGCTGCTGCTGTCGCTGCCCGGGTCGCCGGTCCTGTACTACGGCGACGAGATCGGCATGGGCGACAACATCTGGCTCGGCGACCGCGACGGCGTGCGCACCCCGATGCAGTGGACCCCGGACCGCAACGCCGGCTTCTCGCAGGCGAACCCGGGCCGGCTGTACCTGCCGGCGATCCAGGACCACGTGTACGGCTACCAGTCGATCAACGTCGAGGCCCAGAAGGAGAGCTCGACGTCGGTGCTGAACTGGACCCGCACCATGCTGCAGGTCCGCCGGCGGCACGAGGCCTTCGCGGTCGGCGTGTTCCGGGAGCTCGGCGGGTCCAACCCCTCGATCCTCGCGTTCGTGCGCGTGCACGAGGAGGACGTGGTCCTGTGCGTCAACAACCTGTCGCGCTTCCCCCAGCCGATCGAGCTCAACCTGCAACAGTGGGCCGGGTACACCCCGATCGAGCTCACCGGACACGTCCAGTTCCCGAACATCGGCCAACTGCCGTACCTGCTGACGTTGCCGGGCCATGGCTTCTACTGGTTCCAGCTCGTCGCGCCGGCCGAGCAGAGCTGAGGAGAGACCCATCTCATGACGACGCTGCCGTTCACCGAGTGGCTGCCGCACCAGCGGTGGTACGCGGGCCGCAACCGCACCCTGACCGATGTCCGCCCGGCGTCCGTCACGGCGCTGCCCGACCAGGTCGACCACGTGCTGCTCGACGCGCACTACGAGGACGGCGGCACCGAGCGCTACCAGGTGTTCGTCGGCTGGGACCTCAACGTCGTGCCCGAGCTGCACGCGGCGGCGCTGATCGGCGCCGAGCACGACCGTGCCGGCTTCGACGCGCTCTACGACGAGCAGTCCGCGCAGCGCCTGCTCGGCCTGATCGACACCGGCGCCACCGTCGAAGGGGTCCGGTTCGTGCCGGAGCCCGGCGTGGCGCTGCCGGTGCAGGCGCCGGCCCGGGTCGTGGACGCCGAACAGAGCAACACCAGCGTCGTGTACGACAGCGCCGCGATCCTCAAGGTGTTCCGCCGGGTGAGCCCCGGCATCAACCCGGACCTGGAGCTCAACCGGGTCCTCGCCCGCGCCGGCTGCCCCAACGTGGCACGGCTGCTCGGCGCGGTGGAGAGCACCGACGCCGACGGCGCGCCGGTCACCCTCGCGATGGTCACCGAGTACGCGCAGAACTCCGCGGAGGGCTGGGCGATGGCCGCGACCAGCGCCCGCGACCTGTTCGCGGAGCACGACCTCAACCCTGACGAGGTCGGCGGCGACTTCGCCGCCGAGTCGTGGCGGCTCGGGGAGGCGGTCGCGCACGTGCACCGCACCCTGGCCGTGGAGCTCGGCACGCAGACCGCCCCGGCGCCGGCGGAGGCGATGCTGGCCCGGCTCGACGCCGCGGTCCAGGCGGTGCCGCAGCTCGCCGAGTTCGTGCCGGGCGTCCAGGCGATGTTCCGCGACGCCGGCAACGACCCGATCACCGTGCAGCGCATCCACGGCGACCTGCACCTGGGTCAGGTGCTGCGGACCCCCGAGTCGTGGCTGCTGATCGACTTCGAGGGTGAGCCGGGTGTACCGGTGGAGGTCCGCCGCCGGCCCGACTCGCCGCTGCGGGACGTGGCCGGGATGCTGCGCTCCTACGAGTACGCCGCCTACCAGCTGCTCGTCGGCGAGGAGGGTGACGCGGCGCTCGCCGCGCGGGCGAAGCAGTGGGTGGACCGTAACCGCGCCGCATTCTGCGACGGCTACGCTGCGGCTGCCGGCTACGACCCCCGCGAGGATCAGGCGTTGCTGTGCGCCTACGAGCTGGACAAGGCGGTCTACGAGACCGCCTACGAGTCGCGGCACCGGCCGACCTGGCTGCGGATCCCCCTGCAGTCCATCGAGCGGCTGGTCAACGGCTCTCTGACGGAACCCAGGTGACGGAGCTTATGAATCTCGACGACCTCATCGCCGGCCGCTCGCACGACCCGCACGGCGTCCTCGGCGCCCACCCCGTCGGTGGCGCTGGTGCCGGCTCCGGGGCCGAGACGACCGTCGTCCGGGCCATGCGCCGCGGCGCCGGCACCGTGTCGGTCGTCGTCGACGACGAGCGCCACCCGATGCGGCAGGTGCACGACGAGGGCGTCTTCGAGATCGAGCTGCCCGGCGTCGTCACCGACTACCGCATCGACGCCGACGGGGTGCTGACCGACGACCCGTACCGGCACCTGCCGACCGTCGGCGAGCTCGACCTGCACCTCATCCAGGAGGGCCGGCACGAGCGGCTGTGGACGGTCCTCGGCGCGCAGACCCGCCCCGGCGGCGTCGCGTTCGCGGTGTGGGCGCCCAACGCCCGCGGCGTCCGGGTCGTCGGCGACTTCACCGGCTGGGGCCCGCACGACGGCTGGCCGATGCGGTCGCTGGGCGGCAGCGGCGTCTGGGAGCTGTTCGTGCCGGGCGCGCAGGCCGGCAACCGGTACAAGTTCCGGCTGCTGACCCCCTACGAGGGCTGGGTCGAGAAGTCCGACCCACTCGCGCAGCACACCGAGGTGCCGCCGGCGACCGCGTCGGTGGTCTACCGCTCGACGTACGACTGGAAGGACGCCGACTGGCTCGCCCAGCGCGTCGACCGCCGCAACCACGAGGCGCCCATCAGCGTCTACGAGGTGCACCTCGGCTCGTGGCGCCCCGGCCTGTCCTACACGGAGCTCGCCGACCAGCTCACCGAGTACGTCACCGACCTCGGCTTCACCCACGTCGAGTTCCTGCCGGTGATGGAGCACCCGTTCGGCGGGTCGTGGGGCTACCAGGTCACCGGCTACTACGCGCCGACCGCCCGCTTCGGCCACCCCGACGAGTTCCGTCACCTCGTGGACCGCCTGCACCAGGCCAACATCGGCGTCATCCTCGACTGGGTGCCGGCGCACTTCCCGAAGGACGCCTGGGCCCTCGCCCGCTTCGACGGCACGCCGCTGTATGAGCACGGCGACTGGCGGCGCGGCGAACACCCCGACTGGGGCACGCTCATCTTCGACTTCGGCCGCGCCGAGGTCCGCAACTTCCTCGTCGCCAACGCCCTCTACTGGTGCGAGGAGTTCCACGCCGACGCGCTGCGCGTGGACGCCGTCGCCTCCATGCTCTACCTCGACTACTCCCGCGAGCACGGCCAGTGGGCGCCGAACCAGTACGGCGGCCGGGAGAACCTCGACGCGATCTCCTTCCTGCAGGAGGCGAACGCGACCGTCTACAAGCACCACCCCGGCATCATGATGATCGCCGAGGAGTCCACGGCGTGGCTCGGCGTCACCCGCCCCACCGACTCCGGCGGCCTCGGCTTCGGCTTCAAGTGGAACATGGGCTGGATGCACGACACCCTGACCTACGTCGCCAAGGACCCCGTCTACCGGCAGTACCACCACAACCAGATGACGTTCGCCACGGTGTACGCGTGGAGCGAGAACTACATGCTGCCGATCAGCCACGACGAGGTCGTGCACGGCAAGGGCTCCCTCATCGGCAAGATGCCCGGCGACCTGTGGAAGAAGCTCGCCAACGCCCGGGCGCTGCTCGCCTACATGTGGTCCTTCCCCGGCAAGCAGCTGCTCTTCATGGGCTGCGAGCTCGGCGACGAGCAGGAGTGGAGCGAGGAGCGCGGCCTGGACTGGGGCCTGCTGCAGGACCCGCAGCGCGCCGGCCTGCAGCGCCTCGTCCGCGACCTCAACGCCGTCTACCAGCGCACCCCGGCCCTGTGGAGCCAGGACGTCACGCCCGACGGCTTCCGCTGGATCAACAACGAGGACTCCGGCGGCAACGTCTTCTCCTACCTGCGCTGGGCCGCCGACGGCTCGGCGGTCGCCGTCGTCGTCAACTTCGCCGCCCACCCGCACGAGGGCTACCGCGTCGGCCTGCCCTTCGCCGGCCGCTGGGCCGAGATCCTCAACACCGACGCCGACATCTACGGCGGCTCGGGCGTCGGCAACCTCGGCGCCGTCGAGGCCACCGCCAAGCCGTGGAACGGCCTGCCCGCCTCCGCCGAGCTCCGCATCCCGCCCCTCGGCGCCCTGTGGCTCAAGCTCGGCTGACCCGCACTCACCCCGTGAGGCCCGCGGCGTCGGACGCCGCGGGCCTCCCGGCGAGATGACGGCGCGGAGGGCAGCGGTCGCCGTGGTGGTGGCGGTCCTTGTGCTGCTCGCCGGCTGTGCGGGGCCGGACTTCCGGCGGGGTGGCCCACCGCCCTTCGTCGTCGGCACGGCCGGTCCCGACCGCGCCGCGCTCGCCCGCTGGTCGGACTTCCCGGCCGGGCGGCATCCGCGGCCGGTCGTGCTGCTCGGCGACCCGGCGTCGGCCGGTGCGGGGTTCACCGGCGGCGCCGCGAAGCAGGCCTTCGCGGCGAAGCGGTTCAGTGTGACCGCCGCGCTGCCCGCCGGGCCGGCGACCGCGACCGTCGCGCTGCCGGACGGGCCGGCCGAGCTCGGTGTCATCGGCGCCGCCGCGGCCGTCGCGGCGCTGGCCCGCCCCCTCGCCGGCTCGGCCGACCCCGTGCTCGTGCTGGACCAGGTCCGGTACGCGCCGGCGACGTTCCCCACCGACCGGGGGCCGCTGGCCCTGCCCGCGTGGCAGTTCTCCGGGCCGGGCGTGCTCGGCGCGATCGCGTGGCCCGCCGTCGACCCGGCGGCGCTGTGGCGGCCCGGCGAGAACCCGGACGCCGGCACGACCGCCGTGATCGCCGGCGACGACCGTACGCTGACCGTCGCGCTGCTCACACCCGCCGGCGGGGCCTGCCCGGGCAGCCCCGTGGTCACCGTCACCGCCGAGGCGGTGGCCTCCCCGGCGGCGGTCGCCGTCGGGCTGCGCGCCGCGGGCACCGGGTCGACGCGCGACGACTGCGCTTCCGATGACGTGCTCCGCTACGCCCAGCACACGCTCGTCCTGGACGCCCCGCTGGGCGGCCGGGTCGTCCTCGGCCCGGACGGTGCGGTCATCGCCGTGCGGAGGGCGTGACGCCGGGCTGGGCGCTGAAGAGGGCGTCGAAGACCGGTAGTGGGTTCATCGCCGTGTACGACCTGGCCCGGTCCCCCGCGATCAGTGCCGAGCAGGTGGGGTCGACGACGACCGCGAGCGGCTGCTGCTCGCGGAACGTGAAGACCAGGCTGAGCTGGACCGGCAGGGTGATCGGCAGGCAGGCCTGGTCGGCGGGGACGGCCGGGAGCGCGTTGAGGATCGCGGTGAGGCGGTCGACGTCGGTGGTGAGGACCTTCGGCGGGGTCAGGCCGGTGACCGCGGGGGCCGTGCTGGCCAGCGGCGTCTCGCAGCGGGTCACGGTGGTCGCGCCGAACGGCACGAGCGGGCCGCCGGCGTCGGTCGGCGGGCCGCCGGCGAAGCGGATGCGGACCTCCGCGCAGTTCACGGCGCCCCAGGCGGCACCGGAGGCGAACGGCGACGCCCCGGGCGACGGCGGCTCCATCGACGGCGACGGCGGCGCGGGCCCGGTCACGGTGCCGGCGAACGGCCCCGTCGCCAGCCCGGTCACGGTGCCGGCGAACGGCCCCGTCGCCAGCCCGGACGGCGACGCCGAACCACCCGGCGAGCCGTCCAGCGGGCCAGGCGGTGACCCGTACACCTGACCCGGCAACGACCCGTCCAGCGGACCTTGCGGCGACCCGTCGGGCGGGCCGGATCCGGGGCCGGACGGTCCTGGCGGCGGTGGGGCCGGCGCGACCTGGGCGGCGAGGGACGGGCCGGCCGGCTCGCCACGACCCGAACCGGCCAGCATCGCGGCCCCGCTCGCGGCGACGGCGGCGACCACTGCCCCGGCCACCGCCGGGGCGCGTCGGAGGACGGCCATGAACCCCAGGCTAGACGGGCTGCGCGGTCCCGGAGGCGGGTTGCCAGGGCTGCACCCAGGGCGTCGCCGGCCAGCCCTCCGCGGCGGCCATCAGCGGCCAGCAGGTGGCGCCGTCGACGGCCTCGCGGACGATGTCGGCGTGGCCGGCGTGGCGGGCGGTCTCCTCGATGAGGTGCAGCAGCACCCAGCGGACCGACCAGGCGTCCACGTCGTCCGGGAACCACGGCACGCCCTTCGGCACCGGCACCGGCTGCCCCATGTCGGTGATCCCGGCGACCGCCGCGTCGGTCTCCTCGCCGGCCTTCACGTAGTCGGCCAGGACGTCCGCGAGGGTCTCGTCGGCGCGCAGCACGAACCCGTCCTCGTAGTCGACGGCGGGCGAGGGCCGCTGCAGCATCGTCGCGACCCAGCTGCGCTCCATCTGGGCCAGGTGCTTGACGAGCCCGCCGACGCTCAGCGTGCTCGCGGCCGGCGCGAGCCGGGCCTGCTCGTCGGTGAGCCCGAACGCGGCGATGCGCACGCCCTGGCGCTGCTGGTCGAGGAAGGCGAGCAGACCTGAACGCTCGTCGGCGACCGGAGGCACGTTATCCGGCATGACAGGACCCCTTGTTTCGCTTGTTTCGCTTGTCAGGGTCCATCCTGCCCACCATTGCGGACAGGTTCCGTCCTTTACCTCAAACGGGGGTCGGCGGCAGTGGCAGCGGCAGGCCCGGCAGCCCGTCGATGCTGACCCCCACGTGCTCCTTGCTCTCGAAGTACGCGCCGAGCGAGGCGTCGTCCTCCCGCGCGAAGCGCTTGCCGTGCAGGTCGCGGTCGGCGTCGTACGTCATGAACGGCACCGCGTAGCCGCACGTGTCGCGGATCAGCTCGGCGTGCACGACGATGATCGCGCGCAGGCCGTGCTGGGTCGTGTCGATGCCGGGGAAGTGTGCCACGAGCCCGGGCCAGCGCGGGTCGTCGCGGAACACCGGCTCGCCCCGGCCGTGCACGCGCACGATGTTGGGCGGGCCGTCGAAGGCGCACCACATGAGCGTGATCCGCCCGTTCTCCCGCAGGTGGGCGACGGTCTCGGCGTTGCTGCCGGCGAAGTCGAGGTAGGCGACGGTCAGCTCGTCGATGACGGCGAACGAGCCGGTGAGCCCCTTCGGGGACAGGTTGATGGTGCCGTCGCCGGACAGCGGCGCGGTCGCGGTGAAGAAGATGTGCTGCGCCTCGATGAAGGCCCGCAGCCGGCCGTCGATACGTTCGTAGACCTTGCCCATACCCGCCATCGTCCGCCGCCCGCGACGCCCCGTCAGCCCCCTGTCCCGTATACCGAGCGTGACGGTCCTTACAGCGGCACCATCGCCGACTCTTACAGCGGCACCATCGCCGGCGCGGCGGTGCTCTCCCGGACCACGAGCCGCGTGGCCAGCTCGATCCGGGTCGACTCGAGGCGCTCACCGGCGATGATGCGCAGCAGGGTCCGGGCCGCGGCGACACCCATCTCGTGCAGCGGCTGGCGGACCGTGGTCAGCGGCGGCGCGGTCCACTCGGCGAAGTTGAGGTCGTCGAAGCCGACCACGCTCACGTCGTGCGGCACGCCGAGCCCGGCCTGCCGCAGCGCCTCGTAGACGCCGGTGGCCTGCTGATCACTGCCGGCGAACACGGCGGTCGGCGGGTCCGGCAGCGCCAGGAACCCGGCCATCGCCCGCAGGCCGCCGTCGTGGTGAAAGTTTCCGTACCGCACCAGGTGCCGGTCCGCGGCGATCCCGGCCGACTCGAGCGCGGCACGGTAGCCGGCGATGCGGGCGCGGGTGCACTGCAGCTGCTCCGGCCCGCCGATCGCGGCGATCCGCCGGTGCCCGAGCCCGACGAGGTGCTCGGTCGCGGCGTACCCACCGGCGAAGTTGGTCGCGCCGATCGAGGCCACGTCCGGCGGCGGCTGGCTCACCCCGTCCACGACGACGAACGGCATGCTCCGGCGCGCCAGCTCGGCCCGCTGGTGCTCGCTGAGCTCGGACAGCACGAGGATCGCGCCCTGCGACCCGCGGGCCAGCAGCGACTCCAGCCACCGTCTGGTCAGGCTCTCCCGGTTGTGTACCGCGGAGACCACCAGCCCGAGGCCCGCTGCCTCCACGACCTCCTCGACCCCGGTCAGGATCGACAGCCCCCAGACGCTGTCGAGCTCGTTGATGACCAGGTCGACCAGGTCACTGCGGCGCCCGGGCCGGCGCGACGCGTGCGGCCGCTGGTAGCCACGATCGGCGAGCAGCTGCTCGATGTGCTTGCGGGTCGTGTTCGAGACGTCGGTGTGCCCGTTGAGAACCTTGGACACGGTAGAGATCGCCACGTTGGCCTCCCGCGCGATCTCCGCCATCGTCGGCCGTTTCGTCACCATGCCGCAACCTTTCGAACGGCAACACAGTGATGGGGACCGTACACCCCGGGAAGCAGTACCGAAATACCCCCGAAACTTTCGGCGCCCAGCGAGCGCCCACTCACCACCGGAACCGGACCGCCGCTTGACGCGCTGACGGCGGGGAGTTACAGTGAGTGCAGGACCGACAAGAAATTTTTTCGGTGATGCTAAGGTGGGTTAGTCGGCGCGCCACCGGAACCAAGCACCAAGTCCGATCTCACAGCGATCTGATCTCACAGCGATCTGATCTCACAGCGATCTGATCTCACAGCGATCTGATCTCACAGCGATCTGATCTCACAGCGATCTGATCTCACGGGGCGATCTGACGAGATCCGCCATCAGACCGCCCACGAGATCCGCCGTCAGCCCGGCAGCCCGGCACCAGCCCAGAAGGCTGGCATCAGCCATCAGTCCAGGAATTGCACGTGGTGTAACGCGACCACTGAGCTCGGGCACGTGGACGGCCGGTATCCGCCAGCAGACCGCCCACGGAACCGGCCATCAGTCCAGCAGGCCGCCCACGGGATCGGCAATTAAGTCCAGCAGACCGGCGCCGGGATCAGCCGTCAGCTCAGCGGCCATCCATGAGGTCGGCCATCAGTCCGATAAGCCGGCGCCGGGATCGGCTGTCAGTCCAGCAGGCCAGCCATCCATGGGGTCGGTCATCAGTCCAATAGGCCGGCGCCGGGGATCTTCGGGGACAGGGGCGGGCAGTGCGTGTGGGTGGCGGCGGCCAGGCCGCCGCACTGCGCGGGCAGTCCGGCGAGCAGGTTGTGGTCGTAGACGAGCAGCGCCCACCGGCCGAAGTCGTGACGCTCGACGGGCACGCCGAACTGCGCGACCGCGGCGTCGACCGTGCCGTACCGGGCGTGCTTCAGGTCGATGACGAGGAACCGGGCGTCGTGCTTGGTGGCGTCGTACCAGTCGGCGTCGGACTCCCAGCGGTACGAGCGGATGTCGGGGCCGATCACCGGCGCGACCTGCGCCCGTCCGTTGCTGGCGAGGGTGATGACGTTGGAGCCCCAGTAGCTGCCGAGCCCGTACCGGAGGTCGTGCGCGACGAGGTACTCCGCGACCTCGTGCGCCTCCGGCGGCTGCGGCTTCGCGCCGGCTGACTGGGTCGAGAACGCGACGACGAGGATCACGCCGGCGACGGCCCCGATCCGCCGTACGGCGGGGGCGGCCGTGAGGAGCCGGTCGCCCCACACCCTGGCGGCGAGGACCGCGCCGAAGGGCAGCACGGCGACGATCTGCCGGGCGCTGCCGATGTCGCCGGCCTGCGTGGAGGCGATGAACGCGGACAGGTTGACCAGGATCGCGGCCGTCAGGACCTGCGCGATCCGGTCACCGCCCTCCAAAGAACTGCCGTCCGGGGAAGCGCCGTCCGGGGAAGCGCCGTCCGGGGAAGCGCCGTCCGGGGAAGCGCCGTCCGGGGAAGCGCCGTCCGGGGAAGCGCCGTCCGGGGAAGCGCCGTC
>NZ_JBEXUD010000036.1:0-56300 GCF_040614215.1 Dactylosporangium sp. NPDC006015 | reverse complement strand
ACCGGGGACGTGCGGAAGAACCGGACCACCGTCGCGCCGAGCGCGGCCACGACGAGCAGCAGCAGCGCCAGGTTGACGAGCCCGGCGGCGAGCGCGAGCGGCCCGTCCAGCGTCGGCAGGTACGCGCCGTAGTTGTGTGCGGTCGCGTTCACCGCCGTCACCACGTGGTCGCCGAGCTCCGCGGCGGGGCTGAAGCGCGCCACCGGCGAGTGCACCGAGAAGCCGCCGGCCCACCAGACCAGGGCGAGCAGCGCGTGCGCGAGCACGACCGACCCGGCGGCGGCGGCGAGCAGGTGCGCGTCGGTGCCGCGCCAGGTCCGCCCGCGGATCAGCCGCGCCGCGCTCACCAGCGCGAGCGGCACCGCGCCGATGAACATGGCCAGCGGGTCGGCGACCTGCGCGAGCGCGAGCACGACCAGCACCCCGACGGGCCACCAGCGGCGCAGCGGCGTCGCCGACCTGCGGTCCACGAGCAGCCACGCGAGCAGCAGCGGCACGGCGGTGCCGGTGTGATCCGGCGCGTACAGCACGACCGCCCACCCGCCGTGCGGCTGGGGCACGAGCAGGGTCGCGACGACCACCGCGACCCTCGCCCACGCCGCGCGCCCCGTCGCGTCGCCCTTGGCGGCGAGCGAGGCGAACACGATCAGCAGCAGGTAGGTGGTCGCCGACGCCACGTGCACGACGCGCTGGTCGAGACCGAAGAAGACCTCGATCAGCGCGTACTGCAGCAGCTCCGTGCTGTAGAACGACACGTCACTGAGCGTCCAGCCGCGCAGCAGCACGTCACCGTGCAGCATGTCCCAGGCCTGCAGCGCGTTGGCGGCGGCGTCACTGTTGGTGGGGGTGGCCCGCGCCATGCGCAGGTAGCCGAGGAGCAGGACCGCCAGGCCGGCGACGACCGCCCCGACCGTGACGAGCCGGGTCTTCCGGCTTGTCGTCGCCGCCGGTGTACGAACACCGTCGGGCTGGACACGTTGACGCGGGATTGTGGGCAGGGTCGCCCGCTGGGCGGGCCCCGTCACCCCGCCGAGAGTTGGGCTCACACAACCTCCGACGCATTCCCCCCGCCGCGCGGTTGGCGGCACCCAGTGAACGTGATCTACCTGTGATCACGCCCGGGCCATTCTCCTGCACCCGCGCAACGGTCCGGTGTCTGCTGTCCGGGATGTGTCCGACACCTCTTCCCGGCCATTGACGATCACCTTCGTAACTATCAGCATCACTGTGTATGTGTGGGGTGATATTCGGGGTGATCCTGCCGGTCGGCGCCGTGTGGTGGATGACGCAGCTGGACTCCACCGCCGGCCGGGTGGCCGTGTTCCTGCTCGGGTTCGTCGGCTACCCGAAGCTCGTCAAGGACTCCTACCGCGGCATGGGCCGCCTGCCGGACGTGTCCGTGGACCCGCGGCAGGACGGGCTGGCCGCGGTGGCCTTCTCGCCCGACGGCACGCTGGTCGCCACCGGCGGCGCCGACTGCACCGTGCGGATCGCGGACGCACGGACCGGCGAGGACACCGGGGCAGACCGGCCGGCGCCGGGCGGCTGGGTCATGGCGGTCGCGTTCACCCCCGACGGCCGGAGCATCGTCACCGGCAGCGCCGACGGCCTCGCCCAACGATGGGACGCCGCCACCGGCGCGGAGCTGGCCACCATGTCCGGCCACACGGCGCCGCTGAAGTCCGCCGCGGTCTCGCCGGACGGCCGGCTCGTCGCCACCGGCAGCATCGACCTGACCGTGCGACTGTGGGACGCCGCAACCGGCGAACCCCTCGCGGTGCTGACCGGGCACTCGGGCCACGTCGAGAAGGTGCTGTTCTCCCCCGACGGGCGCACCCTCGCCAGCGCCGGCTTCGACGGCTCCGTGCTGCTGTGGGACGTGCCGTCACGCACCCGCCGCGCCACCCTGCGCGGGCACCGCGCCCAGGTCATGGCGCTCGCCTACTCCCCCGACGGCACCACCCTCGCCGCCGGCGGCCTCGGCGGCGTGGTCCGCCTGTGGGACGTCGCCACCGGCACCCTGACCGGCTCCCGCAACCCGGGCGGCCGCCGCCGGGTCCTGTCCCTCGCCTGGGGCCGCGACGTGCTCGCCATCGGCTGCGCGAGCGGCATCATCAAGCTGCGCCCCGCGCCAGGCACCCCCGACCCCCGCTTCCTGAACACCGGCACCCGCCTCGTCAACGCCCTCGCCTTCCACCCCGACGGCACCACCCTCGCCGCCGCCGACGGCAACGGCCACCTCCACCTGTGGCACAACGTCACCACCACCCCGGCGCCATGACCCCTCGGGCCGTCCCGCCACCGCCCCGCCCGGGGCGGACGAACACCACCGCGTCCGCAGGAGACGTCCACAGCAGACGTCCACAGAAGAACACCGCACACATGCTGCGCCGACCCATCCACACGCGCCGCGGCACCCTGGCTCAATTGGGGCAGGATTGCGGCATGGTGGACGCTCCCCAACCCGACTGCTGGCTGCACCCCGACGTCGAGGTGGGCGTGTCGGGGATCGCCGGCGACGGGCTCTTCGCCCGGGCCAGGATCCCCGCGGGCGCCGCGGTGTCGCGGCTCGGCGGGCGGCTGGTGACCTGGGCCGAGCTCAGCGACATGCTCGCCGAAGCGGCCCGGCGGCCCGGCAGCCCATACATCGACACGATCACGGTGAGCGGGACGCTGCACCTCGTGGTGCCGCCCGGCAGGCCGAACGGCAAGGGCAACCACAGCTGCGACCCGAACCTGTGGTGGGTCGACGCCTACACGCTCGCCGCCCGGCGCGACATCGACGCCGGGGAGGAGCTCACCAACGACTACGCGACGAGCACCACCGCCCCCGGCTTCACCATGCCGTGCGGCTGCGGCTCCACCCTGTGCCGCGGCACGGTGACCGGCGACGACTGGCGGCTGCCCGACCTCCATCACCGTTACGGCGAGCACTGGGTGCCCGCCGTGAGAGACCTGTCTTCGCATGCCAAAGTCCTACCACCGGGGTCTGACAAAATCTGAGGCATGCAGGGACGGGGAAACCGGTTCGGTGAGGTCGCGGCGGTGTACGACGACGCCCGGCCGGGCTACCCGCCGGAGGTCGGCCCGGCGATGGCGTCCTATATGGAGCGTCCACTGGAGACGGTCGCGGAGATCGGCGCCGGCACCGGGCACGGCACGGCGGTGCTGCTCGGGCTGGGGGCACCGGTCACGTGCGTCGAGCCGGACGCGAGGATGGCGGCGGTCCTCCAGGCCCGGTTTCCCGCGGTGACGGTGGTGGCGGCGCCGTTCGAGCGGTGGGTGCCACCGCCGGGCGGGGTGTCGCTGCTCGGCTGCGCGATGGCGTGGCACTGGCTCGACCCGCAAACACGCGCCAAGCGCGCGTTCGACGCGATCACGCCCGGCGGGACCCTTGCCGTGTTCGGGCACCGGTACGCGTACGCCGACCCGGCGCACGCGGCCGCGATCGACGCCGCGTTCCGGTCGGTGCCCGACGACGGCGTGCGGCCACGGCCCGACACCTGGGCGCGGGACGACATCGCGGCGGCGGGCCTGTTCACCGGCGTGGAGCTGGTGCGGATGGGCCGCGAGCTGCCGATGACCACGGCGGAGTACCTGCGGCTGGTCCGCACGTTCGGCCCGTTCCGGGCCAGGACACCGCAGGAGCAGGAGACGCTCCTCGCCGCGCTGGCTCGGACGCTGGACGGCCTCGGCGGCGGCACGACCCTCGACCTGCGCACGACCGTGACGCTCGCCCGCCGGGCAGGGAACGCCTGACCGGAGGAGAATCGGGATCATGTATGTCATCAAGGAACGGTTCTTCGACATCGGTGACGACTTCGACATCACCGACGACTCGGGCCGCAAGGTGCTGCACGTCGACGGCAAGGTGCTGAGCCTGCGTGACAAGCTGGTCATCGAGGACCTCCACGGCGCCGAGGTCGCGTCGGTCCACCGGCAGCTGATCGCGCTGCGGCCCACGTACCAGATCAGGATCGCCGGCGAGGACGCCGCGGAGGTCCGCAAGAAGCTGTTCACGCCGTTCCGCGAGAAGTTCACCATCGACGTGCCGGGCGATGGCGACCTGACGATGAGCGGTGACCTGTTCGACCACGAGTACACGGTGGAGCGCGACGGCCGCGAGGTCGCCTCGGTGTCGAAGCGCTGGCTGAGCATCCGCGACAGCTACGCGGTGCGCATCGCCGACTCGGAGAACCACGTCCTGATCCTCGCCGCGGTCCTCGCGCTCGAGCTCGCCACTCAGCGCGAGAAGGACGAGGAGCGCAAGAAGAAGGAACAGCAGGACGACTGACGTGCCGCCGCCACCGGGTGTCCGGTGGCGGCAGCACACATCAAAGGCCGCACACATCAAAGGCCGCACACATCAAGGTCAGAGGCGGACGGCGACGACCGTGTACGGGGTGGTCGGCGTCGGCGGCGTCGTGAAGCGGGCGTTCGGCAGGTACAGCCGGTTGCCGAACCTCGCGACCGTCGTCGGCACGTCGAAGCGGGCGTCGGTCACCGACGCGATGACGGTGCCGGCGCGGCCGTCCTTCGACAGTTTCACCGAGGTGAGCAGGTTGAGGCGGTTCTGCACGACGTACAGGGTGCGGCCGATCGTGAGCAGGCCGTCGCCGTTGACGAGGGCCAGGTCGCCGATGCGGGCGGTGACGCCGGACGCGGGGTCGATGCGGAACAGGTAGCCGGTGCTGGACTGCACGGCGATCAGGGCGCGCCCGTCCGGGGTCTGCGTGATGCCGTTGAGGTTGAGGCCGTTCGGGTCGAGGACGAAGTCGCCGGTGAGCGGCAGCGTCTCGAAGGTGGCGGGCAGGGAGCCGTCGCGCCCGAGCGGCAGCCGGTAGACGACGGCCTTGTTGGAGTCGGTGAAGTACGCGGCCCGCGGGGTGAGCACGACATCGTTGACGAACGTGGGCGCGGTCGCGAACTGGTAGGAGCGCAGGACGGCGCCGGTGCGCAGGTCGATGACGCGGGCGTTGCCGGCGTTGCCGCCGGCGACGAAGAGACGGCCGCGCTGGTCGGTCTTCATGCCCAGCGACGGGGTGCCGACGGCGGGGCTGATCACGGTGCCCTTGCCGGTGACGAGGTTGGCGCGGTAGATGCGGCCGTCCGCGCGGGAGCCGAGGTACGCGAAGGGCCCGGGACCGGTCGCGATGCCCTCGGGCTGGAACCCTTCGGGGAGATCCAGCACAGCGGGCGAAACGGGCGAGGCCGACGCCGGCGCGGACATCAGTACAGACGCCAACACCACGGACAGGATGGCTGTGACGCGCAGGAATTTCGACATGTCGTGGTGTACCCCGAATTCAGCTGGTCGCGTTCATGTGCCGGCGGATCCGCTCGACGGTGTCCGTGGGCGGGGCGAGGAACTGCAGGCCGAGCTCGGTCTGGGGGCCGCGGGCGATGCAGTGCACGACCTGGCAGTGCAGGCGGGTGGGTGTGCCGTCGAGCACGAGCTCGACGTCGAGGGTGCCGCCGGTGCGCAGGTCGAGGGTGCCGTCGGCCTGGCAGCGCAGGCCGCCGTGGCTGAGGTCCTGCAGCTGGGCGGAGACGACGTCGCGCCCGCCGGCGAGGCCGAGGCGGACGGGGCCGGTGGCGGCGATGCGTTCGGCGTGGCGGCGTTCCAGCTTCTCCGCGAGCGCCGACATCTGCTCGATGCGCTCCATCGTGCCGTTGACCTGGCGGTCCAGGACCTCGACGACGCTGTGCTGGTCGACGGCGACGTGCCGCAGGACGCCGGTCGCACCGCCGATGCCGCCGACGCCGGCGACCATCGCGGCGATCGTGTTCGTCATGTCGGCGGCGCTGCGCTCCAGCGTGGTGAGGGTGGCGGCGATCTGTTCGGTGGACTGGGCCGTCGTGCCGGCGAGGTCCTTCACCTCGTCGGCGACGACGGTGAAGCCGCGGCCCGCCTCCCCGGCGCGGGCGGCCTCGATGGTGGCGTTGAGGGCGAGCAGCCGGGTCTGCGCCGCGATGCCGGCGATGAGCTGGGTGGTGCCGTCGACCTGGCGGAGGCTCTCGCCGAGCGCGGCGACGACCTGTTCGGCGCGGCGGGCCCGCTCGACGACGGACGCGGTGGCGTGGTCGGCCTCGGTGACCCGCTCGTCGATGGTGCGGGCGGCGTCGCGGACGGCGTCGACCTGCGCGCGGACGTCGCGCAGCTCGCGGGAGATCTCGCCGACGGACTCGTCGACGACTCCCTGGGCGCGTTCGCGGAGCTGCCGCTGTGCCTCCCGCTGCTGTTCGAACGACGCGTGCAGCTGTTCCTCCCGGACGTGCTGGGCCTGGCGCAGCTCCGCGTCCTGCTCGGCGAGGCGGCCGCGGGCCTTGCGCAGGGCCCGGCCGAGGTCGCCGAGCTCGTCGCGCCCGTCGGGCAGTTCCCGCTCGGCGAGGTCTCCGTCGGCGGTGGCGACGACGCCGTCGCAGGCGAGGTTCACGTCGTGGCGGGTGCGCCACCAGACGGCCGCGGCGAGCCACAGCGCGATGACGAGGCCGGCGGTGGTGGCGGTGAGGTTGATCAGCCGGTCCTGGCGCAGGTGGTCGAGCCGGGTGCCGAGCAGCCGGTTCAGGGCGGCGATGGCCGGTTCGACGGCGGCGACGACGGCCGCGGCGCCGTCGAACGCGGTCGGGCCCGGCTCGGTGAGCTTGGCGGTGAGGGTGGCGCCGAGCGCCTCGACGGCGTCCGCGGCGGCGCCGAGCGTGGTGAGCCGCTGTGCGAGCGACGCGTCGCCGGTGTCGCGGGTCGCGGTCTGCACCGCCTCGCGGATCTCGCCGGCGGTGCCGTCGAGGGTGCCGGCCAGGACGGCCTGGGCCGCGACGCGGTCGTTGTGGGGTGCGGAGGTGTCCTGGGCCGCCGCGCCGGTGGCCGCCAGGATCGCCTCGGGCAGCAGCCCGATCAGGATGCCCGCGACGTGGGCCGTGTCGAGGTCCGGGTCGAGGGTGAGGTTGGACGTGTTGCCGGCCTCGGTGATGAGCGCGGCGATGGCCTCGGCCGCCGGCAGCTTCCCCTGGGCGGCGGTGACGGCGTTCATCTCGTCCGACAGGCCCAGGCGCGGGTGGCCGGCGACCTCGGTGCGCAGCCGGCCCAGGTCCGGGGTGCGGCCGGCGGCGAGGTCGGCCATCGCGTCCAGCGCCGGATGGACCACCTCGGCGCCGTCGACCTCGGCGCCGGTGAGGTCGATCTGGTGGTTGACGGATCCGGTGTACGCCCAGGTGGCGCCCAGGCCGGGGATCAGCAGCACCACGCAGAGCACCGCGAGGCGGGTGCTGGTGCGGACCCGGTCCGCGAGCCAGAGTGCCGGCGCGAGCAGGACCGGCCGTCCAGAAGCGGTCACACCGGGTGCATCGGCGGTGCGGGACGGTTGTTGAGCGTTTCGGGCCCCGCCGGTACATCGGCACCGGCGGGGCCTGAGACGTCAGAGGAAGCGGTACGCGGTGCCGCCCCGCACCGGCGCGACGCGCACACCGGTGCTGGGGTTGGCGGCCTCGACGACCTTGCCGCCGCCGATGTAGATGGCGACGTGCCCGGAGGTGTGGATGACGTCGCCCGGCATCCACTGCCCGGACGGCACGCGCCGTCCGCGGGCGGCGATCTGCTCGCTCTGGTGCGGCAGCTTGATCCCGACCCGGGCGTAGGCGGCCGACACCAGGCCGCTGCAGTCATACGTGTTCGGCCCGGAGGTGGCGTACACGTAGCGCTTGCCGACCTGGGCGAGGGCGAAGGACACCACGGTCCCGGCGGCGCCGGAGGGCGGCTTCACGGTGGACCCGCCCGATCCTGAGCCGGTCGACTTCTTCGGTGCCGCCGTCTTCGGCGCCGGCTTGGCGACGTTGACCGAGGGCTGCGCCGGGGGCGCGGGGCGGGTGTCGGCGTCGTTGGCGCCGGGAGCGGTGCGGGTCTGCAGCCGCAGCGTCCGGTAGGCCTTGTCGGCCCGCTCGTAGGCGGCCAACTGGAGCTCCTGGTCGGCGAGGGTGCCGGCCGAGTCGACGCTCAGTTCGTTCGGTGGTGCTGGTTGGGCCGCGGCGGCCGAGGGGCCGAGCCAGACGGCGGTGAGGGCGAGTGCGGCGGTGCCGGCCGCGATGCGGTGCAGGGGCTGGCGTGCGTTCAGGATGACTCCACTGTCGGCCCGGTGCTCTCATGCGTGTCTCGGGATGCCTGCCGCTGCGGAAGCCGGACGGACCCGAAGTACCGGGCGAAACGGACGATGTGGTTACCGGCCGTCATGAGGGCCGTCGGCGACGCTAACCGCAGCATCCGCCCGACGTTGGCGGGCGTGAAATCATTCACAGCCACGATTGCCCGCCTGCACCCTGGAATGACCGTATTTGTCCGTACCGAACGGCCGACCGGCCCGGAGCCGACCGGCCGACCCTGTACGGCGACCGGACCCACCTGACCGAATCAACCGCATATGCTGCATTCATGGGGATTTTTCGGACACTGCGGAGGGGTGTCGCGATGGCGGTCGTGCTCGCCGCGGCCGCCTGCGGCGGTGGTGGCGACGACGGACCGGCCACCTCCGCCAGCTGCGCGCCCTACGCGGACTACCAGGGCCACCGCGGCACCACCGTCAGCGTCTCCTCGTCGATCCGGGACGTGGAGGCCGACAAGCTCGCCAAGGCCTGGGAGGCGTTCCAGGCGTGCACCGGCATCTCCATCAACTACACGGGCTCCGCGGACTTCGAGACCGCGCTGCCCACCCGGGTCAAGGCCGGCGACGCGCCCGACCTGGCCCTCTTCCCGCAGCCGGGCCTGCTGACGAGCATGGTCCGCGCCGGCGCCCTCAAGCCCGCCGGCACCGAGGTCGTCGCCAACGTCGACCGCTGGTTCTCCGCGGACTGGAAGCGCTACGGCAGCGTCGACGGCGTCCTGTACGGCGCCCCCGTCGACGCCAACGTGAAGTCCTTCGTCTGGTACTCGCCGAAGTACTTCGCCGCGAAGGGCTACACGGTGCCGAAGACGTGGGCCGAGATGCTCACGCTCAGCGACCGCATCGCCGCCGACGGCGTGAAGCCGTGGTGCGCCGGCATCGAGTCCGGCGCCGCGACCGGCTGGCCGGTCACCGACTGGCTCGAGGACACGCTGCTGCGCACCGCCGGACCCGACGTCTACGACCGGTGGGTCGAGCACCGGATCCCGTTCGACGACCCCGCCGTCGTCGCCGCGCTCGACCGCGTCGGCGGGATCCTGCGCAACCCCGCCTACGTCAACGGCGGCTACGGCGGCGTCGACAGCGTCGCCACCACCGCGTTCCAGGAGGGCGGCCTGCCGATCCTGCAGCAGGAGTGCGCCATGCACCGGCAGGCGTCGTTCTACAGCACCTGGTGGCCCTCGACCGCGAAGATCACCGAGGACGGCGACATCTTCGCGTTCTACCTGCCGCCGGTCGACCCCGCGGCGGGATCGGGGGCCGGCCGCCCCGTCCTCGGCGCCGGGGTGTTCGCCGGCGCCTTCACCGACCGCCCGGAGGTCCAGGCGCTCGCCGCCTACCTGGCCACCCCCGAGTTCGCCGACCGCCGGGCCGTCAGCGGCGACATCGTCAGCGCCAACAAGGGCCTCGACCGGTCGCTGCTCACCTCGCCGGTGGCGAAGCTGTCCGCGGACCTGCTCGCCGACCCCGCCGTCGCGTTCCGCTTCGACGGCTCCGACCTGATGCCCGCGACCGTCGGCGCCGGCTCGTTCTGGACCGAGATGACCGCGTGGGTGAAGGGCACCCCCACGGCAACCGCGTTGCACCGGGTCGACGCCACCTGGCCCGCTTAGCTTCCGCCGCCCCGCGCCGATGTCAGCGGCGTGTACGACCGGATGCGGCGCTGGACGGCTGACCGCCGGATCGCCACGAAGATCATGAGTGTGTCGCTCGTCGTCACCGCGATCTTCACCGCGTCCGGCGTCGTCGGCCTGCTCAACCTGCGCCGGCTCGTCGCCGAGCAGGACCACGAGTACAAGGTCAACGTCGTCGCCCTGGCGCGGATGACCGCGGTCCGCTCCGCCGTCGGCTCCCAGCAGGAGTCCGTGCTGTCGTACATCCTGTCGGAGCCCGGCTTCTACCGGGACAGCTACGCGGAGATCATCGCCGAGACCGACAAGGCCATCGACACCGACGTGCGGGCGCTGACCGTCATCGGGCTGTCCGCCGCCGAACACGAGAGCCTGCGCTCCTTCGCCGCGACGATCACGATGTGGCGCACCGCCCGCGACGCGGCGCTCGACGCGGCCCGCGACGGCGACCAGCGCAAGGCGGCCTCCGTCGTGCTGGTGCGCTCCGAGGCGATCGCCCGCGCCGTCAAGGACCGGGCCAGCAGCTTCCTCGACCAGCTCGTCGACGCCGTCGACGACGGTGCCCGCAGGACCAGGGCCAACAGCGTGCGCACCGCCCAGCTGATGGGCCTGCTGCTCGCCATCGGCGCGCTCGCCGCGGTGCTGCTGTCGGTGCTCGCCGCCCGCACCATCTCCAGACCGCTGCGGGAGGTCGTCGACGTCCTCGCCAGGGTCGCCCGCGGCGATCTCAGCCGCCGGGTCGAGCTGGACCGCGCCGACGAGGTCGGCCAGATGGGGCGCTCGCTCAACGAGACGCTCGGCGTGCTGCGCGGCGTGTTCGAGGAGGTGCACCACCGGGCCTCCCACGACGGGCTGACCGGCCTGGCCAACCGGGCGCTGCTGCGCGAGCGGCTCGGCGCGGCCCGCGGCAACGCCCGCAGCGGCCTGCCCGTCGCGATGCTGCTCGTCGACCTCGACGGCTTCAAGCAGGTCAACGACGTGCACGGGCACGCCGCCGGGGACCACCTGCTCACCGTCGTCGCGGAGCGGCTGCTCGCCGGGGTCCGCGCCTGCGACACCGTGGCCCGGCTCGGCGGGGACGAGTTCGCGGTCCTGCTCGACGGCATGGACGCCCGCGAGGACGTGGACGCCGTCGCCGGCCGCCTGCTCGCCGCGCTGCAGGTCCCGACCGAGCACAACGGCGCCACGCTCACCCCGCGGGCCAGCGTCGGCGTGTCACTGTGGGACGGCGAGGTCCCGATCGACGAGCTCATGCACGACGCCGACGTCGCCATGTACGCGGCGAAGACCGGCGGCAAGGGCCGCGTCGCCCACGCCCCGTGCCCGCAGCGCGCCGCCTACCGGAACGCGTCCGCCGGGTCCGCGTAGGCCATCATCAGCACGACCTTGCCGTCCTCGACGGTGAACACGTCCGCGACCGTCGCCGACGCCGGCGTGCCGTCGCGGAGCGTGCCCCACACCCGGTGCACGATCACGATCTGGTCGCCGCGGCGGTGCGCGACCGGCTCGGAGTGCAGCTCGCCCCAGCCGTCGTAGGAGTCGCGCAGGTACGCCGCGACCGCCGCCGGCCCGCGGTGGTGTCCGCCGCCGGGGAACTCGTCCGGCTCGACCCAGTCCACGTCCGGCGCCAGGTCCCGCACCGCGCCGTCGATGTCACCCCGCGCGAACGCGGCGTAGGCGCGCAGCACCAGCGCCAGATCGCTGTCCAGCTCCTCCTCGGTGGGTGACCCATCGCCCGCACCGCGCTCCGGTGCCGGCGGGTCCTGTTCGGCCTCCTTCGCCGTGTACGACCCGCCACCCTCGCCGCGCTCCTCCACCATGTCCGGACCGCCGCCCGCGCCGCGCTCCTCCACAGTGGATGACCCGCCACCCTCGCCGAGCTCCTGCGCCGTGTCGGAACCGCCGCTCGCGCCGAGCTCCTCCGCCGTGTACGACCCGCCGCCCGCGGTGTGCTCCGGGGCCGGCAGGTCCGGCACCCGGGAGAACAGCCTGCCGCGCCCGTGCAGGCCGGCCCGCGCGGTCACCGGCAGCGCCACCAGGCACACCCCCTCCGGGACGGCGAGCCGGCCGGTGCCCCACCGCACCCAGATCGCGACCCGCCCGGCGGCGGCCTCGGCGGCGAGCTTGTCGACGGTGCGCTGCCGGTCGCCGTGGTCGACCTCGACCACCACGGGCGGGCCGCCGGGCCGCGCGCAGGCGACATCCAGGACGGAGCGCTGCCGCTCGTACGGTGGCGGCAACGGCAACACGCTCGCGGCGCGGCGATAGGTCCGCCAGCCCTGCCCCTCGGCCCACGCCACGACCGCCTCGACGAGCAGCCCGGTGACCTCGTCGGCGCCCCGGTCGGCGAACGTGACGGCCTCAAGTGCCTCGGTGAGGGACGCCGCTATGTCCATGATGAAACGCTACAAGGACGACGCCGCAGGGCGGTCAAAGGTTGAAAGCGCAGCAGATGGGATTTGTCATGTTGAATCGGTCATGGCGCGTGGTTAGCGTCCAGACCATGACGAACAAGCTCACCCGCCGCGCCGCCATCGCGCTCGGCGCCGGGGCCGCGGCCGTCCCGCTCGTCGGCTCACCCGCTTCGGCGGAGGCGGCGACGACGACGACAGGGTCACCCTCCGAGCGCATCCGTCGCGTGTACGAGCGGCAGAAGGCCAAGGCCGGCGGCACCTGGCACGCCCACATCGCCCTGGTCGACGCGGCCGGGGTGCCGCAGCCGGTCGTCCAGGACGACGCCGACCACGTCACCAAGGGTTACAGCGTGCAGAAGCTCGCCGTCGCCACCGCCGTCATGGACAAGATCGACCGTGGGGAGCTGCGGCTGGACCAGAAGCTCGACCTGCAGGCCGACATCATCCTCGGCGGCACCGGCATCTACTTCCTGCACACGGTGTGGGGTGACGACATCACGGTCGCCAACTTCCTCACCGCGATGCTGCTCGTCTCCGACAACACCGCGGTGCGCATGTGCGGCCGGGTCGTGCCGGCCCTGGAGATCAACGAGATCCTCGCCGCGAAGGGCTTCACCCACACCAGGGTCGAGCCGGTCGCGAACCCGAACCGGTTCTTCCTCGGCGACACCACGCCCCGCGAGATCCACGACCTGCTGTGGCGCCTGGCAACGAAGACGCTGCTGAAGCCCGCCTCCTGCGACTTCCTGCTGGGCATCCTGCGCTGGATCAACGGCTACCACGACGGGATCCGGCGCAACATGTCCTCGGCGGAGCGCAGCCGGGTCGCGTCCAAGTACGGCCAGGACTTCAACACCCTCGGCGCGTCCCGGCACGAGGCCGGGATCATGTTCGGCGCCGACGGCGCGCCCGCCCTCGTCTACGGGCTGTTCGCCGAGGGCCTCGGCGACCTCGACAACTACGGCGCGACGCACCCCGCCGTCGAGGCGCACGCGGTGCTCGGCCGGGCCATGTTCGACGTGGTCGAGCGGGTCACGGTGCCGGCGATCGCGGCGAAGCAACCGCTGAAGCCCTTCACCGCGGTGGACGGGGGCTGACCCGCTCCAGCACCGCCTCCAGCAGGGGCCCGGGTGCCTCGTCGGGGATCCAGTGGCTGACGCCACGCAGGGTCACGAAGCGGAAGTCTCCGGTCACGAAGGCCGCGCACCGGCGGGCGGCGTGACCGGAGATCGCCACGTCGCCGTCGCTCCAGACGAACGTCGTCGGCACCGTGACCGGTCCCAGTCCCTTGAGGTCGTGGCCGGAGATCGCCCTGTACCAGTTGAGCGCACCCGTCAGGTTGTCCGGCTCCGTGGTGGGGTGACCGCCGGCGATCCTGCGCAGCAGCGCGCCACCGCGGGCCGACAGCAGCCGCTCCGGCAGCCACGGCGTGCGGAAGAACAGCATGTACGCCGACTTGAGCGTCTGCGCGACGTCGCGCTTGACCGAGGTCGCGTACGCCACAGGGTGCGGCACGGACACGGCGGTCAGCGTCCGGACCCGGTCCGGGTGCCGGGCCGCGACCTGCCACGCGACCACCGCGCCCCAGTCGTGCCCGACGACGTGCGCGTCGGGCAGCCCGAGCGCGTCGAGCACGGCGACGACGTCGGCGACGCACTCGGCCATCCGGTAGGCCCGCTTGCCGTCCGGCCGGGCGTCCGGGGAGTAGCCGCGCTGGTCGAGGGCGAAGGTGCGCAGGCCGGCGTCGTGCAGCCCGCCGGTGATGCCGTCCCACTCGCGGCTGTCCTGTGGAAACCCGTGCAGCAGCAGGACCGGCGGGCCGTCCGCGGGACCCTTTGCGTGCACCTCGAAGGTCAACCCGCGAACGTCGATGCGCATCGGGTGACGGTACATTGAGGCGCATGGTCGATCGGTACCGGTCGCAGTCCGCCTTCAGTGACCCGGGTCCGTACTCCGCGCTGCTCAACCATTTGCCGACGGACATCCCCGGCCTGGTCAGCGTCGTGCGCAACGTCGTCGTGCACTACTTCGCGCAGGGCCTGTCGTTCTCCGGCGTTCGACTTGCCGAGGTCGACTCGCGGTGGGTGTCGCGGATGCTCGCCGCGGACCGGTCCCGGCACACCCGCCCGCTCGGCGCGCCCCGCGAGCCGAAGACCCGCGTCGTCGGCTGCGCCCGCGACTTCACCCTGCTCACCGTCGCCGCGCTGCGCCACCGCGGGGTAGCCGCCCGCAGCCGGATCGGTTTCGCCGGCTACTTCGGCGACGCGTTCCACTACGACCACGTGGTCGCCGAGTACTGGAACGGCGAGCGCTGGGTCCGCGTCGACGCCCAGCTCGACCCCGCCTCGACCGACGTCGACACCTTCGACGTGCGGGAGTTCATCACCGCGGCCGAGGCGTGGACCGCGCACCGCCGCGAGGAGATCGACGCCGACAACTTCGGCGCGGATCCGGTCGGCCCGTACCGCGGCCACCGCTTCCTGCTCGACCAGGTCCGCCACGAGCTCGCCCACCGCCAGCGCGACGAGCTGCTGCTGTGGGACGAGTGGGGTGAGGTCGACGAGGAGCTCGCCGACTGGGTCGCCGAGCGGCTGCTCGCCGCCGACGCGGGCGCCGTCGAGGCGGAGCGGGAGCTCGCCGACCGGTACGCCGCCGACCCCGCCCTGCACCCGGGCGGCCGCGTCCACTGCGTCTCCCCGAGCGGCCTGGACGCCTGGGTCGACCTCTGACGTCCCGCGGTCGGGCCCCCGCGGGCGTTGTCAAAAGATGCGTCAGAAGAGGCCGAGACGGCCGATCGGGTCGACCAGCTCGCGCTCCTCATAGGCGAGGTGCGACAGCAGCGTGTCGCCGAGCAGGTCGACGGCCTTGCGGACGTCGGCGATGCCGTCGGGCCGCGACACCATGGCGACGAGGGCGGCGTCGACCCGCTCGAGCACGTCGGCGATCACGTGGTGCTCGGCCTCCAGCCGGTCGACGACCGGGACGAGGCGCGGGTCGGCGGCGCGCAGGCGCGGGAAGAGGTTCACGTCCTCGATGGTGTGGTGGGTGGTGACGACCCGGCAGTAGCTCTCGCAGTACGTGCCGAGGGTCCAGGCGTTCTGCCGCATCGTCATCGTGTTGATCATCGACCGGGCCCGGCCGACGTCCATGCCGCCCGCGGCGACCTGCTCGACCAGGTCCCGCAGCTGCTCCAGCTCCTGGCGGAGGTGGTCGTGCACGTCGACCAGGTGCTGCCCGGACGCCCGCTGCGCGGCGGTGAGCGGCGTCCCGGGCACGGGCCCCACCGGCCGCTGCGACTCGTCCCACAGCGCGACCGCCCCCGACACCTCGCCCGCCGCCGCCACGGACACCACCTCCGGCGCGGCGGCCGGCGCGGGCGCGTCGGTGGCGCCACGGGCCGCGGCCACGAGACGGCGGGTATCCGGCACCACGTCCTCGGCGAACGTGCGGAGCACACCGTCCCCGCCCGCCTGCACCATCAGGACGAAGGTGCTCATCCCCTCCCCCAGCGCCAGGTCGGCCAGCTGCGCCGCCCACGTCCTCGGGTGCCCGGCGAGGGGCGCCTGACCGGGGGCCACGTTGTACAGGCGGCGGATGTCGCCCGGGGAGCGGCCGGCCGCGGTGGCGGCGTCGTCGATGCGCCGGTTCGCCTCGGCCAGCTGCGGTGGCGGCACGTACGGGGCGCTCGGCAGCCACCCGTCGGCGAGCCGGCCGACGAGGCGCAGCATGCGTGGCTTGACACCGCCGATCCAGATGCCGATCGGGTGGGCGGCCGGCGGGCCGGGGTGGGCGCCGCGCAGGCGGTAGTGGGTGCCGTCGACGCGGGCGCTGCGCTCGGTGCTCCACAGCGCCCGGATGACGTCGACGGCCTCCTCCAGGGCCTCGAGCGACGCGCCGGGGGTCAGCACCTCGCCGCCCATGCCGGCGATCGCGTCCCAGAAGGCGCCGGCGCCGAGGCCGAGCTCGACCCGGCCGCCGGTGAGGACGTCGAGGCTGGCGGCGGCCCGGGCGAGGACGGCCGGCGGGCGCAGCGGCAGGTTGGCGACGTTGGGGAAGACGGTGAGCGTGCTGGTCTGCGCCGCGACGACGGACAGCAGCGTCCACGCGTCCAGGAACCGCGCCTGGTACGGATGGTCCTGCACACTGGTCAGGTCGAGGCCGAGCTCCTCCGTGAGCCGGGCGAGCCGGAGCGTCTCCGTGGCGGTCGCCGCCTCGGCAGGCAGGAACGTCCCGAAGCGCAGCTCGTGCCCGTAGTCGGTCATGCAGATATTCTGCCACACAGACGATTGGGGCGTTCGCTTCGTGTGACCGGACGCACCCGGCCGGCGCCGCGAAGTGCGTCCCGCCCCCGGTCCCACCCTTTCACAGGCAGATGGCGGAGCGTCGGCGACCGACTCGGGCGACGCTCCCGGCAACCTCCGCGAGCGCCCGGAAGCGATCCCCCACCCGGCCCCGGCACCAGCGGCACGAACCGGGAACGGCGGTAGATCGCCAGCGCAAGGGAGTCATCGACAGGCGCGAGCCCCGTGACGGGACAGGGCCCGGCCATCCGCATGGCCGGGCCCTGTCTCGACGTCGGACTTGAAACGCTGCCCGCTACGGGCAGGCGGCGTCGTTACCGGCGACGTTGACCGCGGTCCAGGCGGCCTTGACCGCCTTGTACTCGGTGGAGCAGTTGCCGTACAGGTCGGCGGCGGCGCGCAGCGAGTAGGCGCGGGCCGTGTTGCCCGGGTTGGCGGTGTTGACGTAGGACGTGTTGGACGTGAAGTACAGGTTCACGGCGCGGAACCAGATCAGCTCGGCCTTCGACCGGCCGATGCCGGTGACGGCGGGGGCGGAGCCGCAGACCGGGGAGGTGCCGTAGGCGGTGCTGCCGGTGCCGTTGGCGAGGTTGAAGAAGAAGTGGTTCGCCGGGCCCGACGAGTAGTGCACGTCGACGTTCTTGGTGCTGGTGGACCAGCAGCTGTGCGACGAGCCGTCCAGCGACGGGTTGTACATGTACCGCAGCGGCGTCCCGTTGCCCCGGATGTTGATCTTCTCGCCGATCTGGTAGTCGCCCGGGTCGCTGGCGGTGTTGGCGTAGAACTCGACCATCGAGCCGAAGATGTCACTGGTGGCCTCGTTGAGACCGCCGGACTCGCCGGAGTAGGTGAGGCCGCCGGAGACGATGTTGGCGGTGACGCCGTGGCTCATCTCGTGGCCGGCGACGTCGAGGGAGACCAGCGGCCGCGCGTTGCCGGAGCCGTCGCCGTAGGTCATCTGCGAGCCGTTCCAGAACGCGTTGACATACGCGTTGCCGTAGTGCACCCGCGACGGCACGCCGGCGCCGTTACCGAAGATGCCGTTGCGGCCGTGCACGTTCTTGAAGTAGTCGAACGTCTTCGCGGCGCCGAAGTAGGCGTCCGCGCCGGCGGACTGCCGGTTGCTGTTGGCGTTGGTGCCCCACGTGTTGTCGGCATCGGTGAAGACGGTGCACGTGCCGGAGGTGGTGTTGTTCATGTCGCAGGCGGTGTTGTTGCCGTGCGAGGGGTCGCTCATCCGATACGTGCTGCCGCTCAGCGTCGTGTCGATGCTGACGTTGCCGGAGTAGATGGTCTTGCCGGTGCCGGCCACGGTCTCGATCTCGTCCCACGTGCCGAGGACCTCGTTGCTGGTCGCGTCGGTGACGACGTGCAGCACGGACGGGGTCTGCCCGTCCGGCGCCCAGCCCTCCACGACACTCTCCCACGCGAGCCGCCCCGTGCCGCTGGAGGCGTCGACCATGAGCTGCGGCGCGCGGGTGGCGGTCACGCTGCCGGCGAACGCGGCCTTGGCGGTGCGCTGCGCGGCGACCGCCGCGACGGACGGGGTGACGGAGATCCGCAGCGGCGCGTCGAGGCTGTTGGACGTGCCCGCGTAGGCGCCCTTGGCGTCGGTGTGCACGACGACGTCGCCGCCGTAGACGCGCAGCCCGTGATACGTGCGGGTGTAACGCACGTGGGCGGCGCCGCCGGCCTCCACCTCGGCGCGGTAGACCTTGAACGCGTCACCGGACGCGACCTTCGCGTCGGCACCGTGCAGCCGCAGCGCCCGGTCGACGGTGGCCGAGCCGGCCGAGCCGCCGGACACCTCGACGGCCGGTCCGCCGGAGCCGACGGGTCCCGCGAACGCGGCGGTGGCCGTCGCGGGCACGACAAGCACGGCGCCGATCAGCGCCGCGAAGCTTCTTCTCACTGGCCCTCCCTGAGTGGGTCCATCCGTGACGGGTGACGTCACGCATCGACGTATATCAGGGTATGAATGTCTCGTGAACCCCTTGCTACAAGGTCATGTGGAACGAACGACCCACGATCTCGCGTAAGACGGCGTCGTCGACGGCATCGACACGCTTGATGTAGAGGCAGCCCTTGCCGGTCGTGTGCGGCCCGAGCCGGCCCAGCAGGTCCTGATACGCATCCACCCCGCCGGTCAGATACAGCACCGTCTGCGCCTTGCGCGGCGAGAAGCTCACCGCCGGAATGTCGCCCTCCCGGCCCGAGTCATAGCGGTAGTGCCGCGAGCCGAAGCCGACGATCGCCTTGCCCCACAGCACCGCCGGCTCGCCCGTCACCGCGCCCATCAGCGCGACGAGCTGCCGCGCCTCCCCGCGCCGCCGCTCGTCGGCCACCCCCTCGACGAACTCGCCGACATCACCGTCGCCCGCCACCGTCTGGTTCGTGTCTGCCATGCGCACACGCTACGACCCGGGTACGACATTTCCGCCGGCGTTGAGCCGCGCGGCACGCATCGTCAGGTACCGCCGCTCCGGGATGCTCGCCGTGGCCGACGCCGCCGCCCGGTAGTGCCCGGCCGCCGCCGCGGCGTCACCGGCCAGCTCGTGCAGGTGGCCGCGGACCGCGTCGAGCCGGTGGCTGCCCGGCAGGCGTCCGTCCAGGGCCGCCAGCAGCCGCAGCCCCTCCGCCGGGCCGTCCACCATCGCGGCCGCGACCGCCCGGTTCAGCGCGACGACCGGATTCGCGGTCATGCGCTCCAGCAGCCCGTACAGGGCGAGGATCTGCGGCCAGTCGGTGTCCTGCGTGCTCGCCGCCCGGTCGTGCAGGGCGGCGATCGCGGCCTGCAGCTGAAACGGCCCGACCGCGCCGGCGCGGAACGCCGCGTCGAGCACGGCGGTGCCCTCCACGATCAGCGGCCGCAGCCACCGCCGCCGGTCCTGCTCGGCGAGCGGCACCAGGTCACCGGCGGCGTCGACGCGGGCGGGCCGCCGGGCGTCGGTGAGCAGCATCAGCGCCAGCAACCCCGCGACCTCACCGTCGTCGGGCAGCAGCGCGCGCAGCATCCGGGCGAGCCGGATCGCCTCGGCGGACAGGTCGACGCGGACGAGCTCGCCGCCACCGCCGGCGTACCCCTCGTTGAAGATCAGATAGAGCACCTGGAGCACCGATCGCAGCCTGGACGCCCACTCCGGCCGCTCCGGCATCCGGAACGGCGCGTCGAGGGAGCGGACCTTCTGCTTCGCGCGGCTGATCCGCTGGCCCATCGTCGCCTCCGGCACCAGGAACGCCCGGGCGATCTCACCCGTGGTCAGCCCGCCGACGGCCCGCAGCGTCAGCGCGATCGCCGACGCCTCGGTGAGCGCCGGATGGCAGCACAGGAACAGCACGGTCAGGGTGTCGTCCCGCTCGTACACCACCGGCGGCGGCTCGACGGCGAGCACCTCGCGCCGCCGTCTGGCCTGGTCGGCCCGCAGCTGGTCGAGCAGCTTCCGCGAACCGGTCTGGATCAGCCAGCCCCGCGGGTTGTCGGGGATCTCGTCCCAGTGTGTGGCGGCGGCGAGCAGCGCCTCCTGTGTGGCGTCCTCCGCGGCGCAGAAGTCGCCGAACCGGCGGGCGAGCGCGCCGAGGACCTGCGGCGCCAGCTCGCGCAGCAGGTCCTCGACGGAGTCCTTCACCGGCTCAGACCTCGGACGTCAGCAGCTCGAAGTCGGCCGCGTCCATCACCCTGCGGACCGTGATCGGCTGCCGCTGCGGCACCCCACCCGGCCCCGGCACGCACGAGATCTTCGCGGCGATCTCGATCGCCCGGGCCTCCGAGTCGACGTCGACCAGCTGATACCCGGCGAGCAGCTCCTTCGACTCGGCGAACGGCCCGTCGGTGACGACCGGCGCCGCGACGCCGTCGGACGTGACCACCTTCGCGTGCTCCGGCCCGGTCAGCGCCTGCTGGTCGACGAGCTCACCGCTGTCGAGCAGCTCCTGCCGCAGCGCCCCGTAGTAGTCCATGTGCGCCGCGATGTCCTGCGGCGTCCACTCGTCCATCGGCGTGTCCACGTCGCCGCCGTTGTAGTCCACGATCAGCAGGTACTTCGCCATCCCCGGCTCCTCACGTCGCGCCGCGCCGTCCGGCGGCGGTCACCATGGGAACGAAGCCACCCCGGCGGTTTCGACATGCGCGGCGCAACGATCTTCGCACTCGCACAGTGGATGACGACGTCATGATGTGACGATGGAGACCGAAGCCGGATTCGAACCGGCGTGCACCGCTTTGCAGGCGGCCCCCTGACCTGACTCGGGCATACGGTCGTGCTGCTGCGTGCCCTCGGCTGGACTCGAACCAGCGACCTTCAGGTTCGGAACCTGGCGCTCTGCTCCACTGAGCTACGAAGGCGTGTGTACTGCGTGCGGGTGGAGGGATTCGAACCCCCTGAGCCAAAGGCACCTGGGTTACAGCCAAGCCCGACTCTCCAACGTCGGCGCACCCGCATGATCTGGTGTTGCTCCGGCGCCCGGACTCGAACCGGGACCCGAACGGTTAACAGCCGTTTGCCCTGCCGATTGGGCGACGCCGGACCGGACTGACACCGAACTGACGTAGCGCGGACGGGCCTCGAACCCGCACAGTGTCCCGGGTGAAAGCCGGGCGACTCTCCCAATTCGTCCACCGCGCCATGCTTCATACACGGTCGTACACGTGAGATGCGGGGGTGGGATTCGAACCCACGATGCTCCGGCTTATGAGACCGGCGAGGACGACCGAACTCCTCCACCCCGCAGTGCGCCGCCAGGGACTCGAACCCCGAACTTGCTGGTTAAGAGCCAGCCGCTCTACCCATTGAGCTAGCGGCGCGCTGTACTGCGTGTCCTCGGCTGGATTCGAACCAGCGACCCCCAGGTCCGCAACCTGGCGCTCTACTCCCCTGAGCTACGAAGACGTGACTTTCCAAAGTGCCCTCGGCGCGATTCGAACGCGCACCTACGACGACCTCAACGCCGTGCCTCTACCTTTGGACCACGAGGGCCGGACTTTTCTTGACGGCGCCCCGGACAGCCCCGGGGCGTGCGCTGCAGGCGGAGGATTCGAACCCCCAATGTCCGGTTCAGAGCCGGATGTGTTGCCGGGTTACACCAGCCTGCAAGGGGCCGGCGGGGTGATGGCCCGCCGGCCGGGGAACAACGGAGCGGCAACCGGGACTTGAACCCGGGACCTTCGCCATGGCAAGGCGACGCTCTGACCACTGAGCTACAACCGCACGTGCTGGTGCCCCGGGAGGCGAGCGTCCCCCTCGCGTTCCCTTCCCCGGGCACCCAGAACAGCTCACGGGCACCGACCCCGTTTCTCCGCTGTGGAAGAGCGGCGTGTCCGCCGAGTTCACCAGAGCTGCGTCGCCCGTCCGGGGGTTGAACCCGGTCTTCCGGATTGAGAGTCCAGTGGTCTACCTTCCTCAGCCTCACGGGCGCTATTTCGCACATTTATATAGACGTGCGTCATCCACTGTGGAGTTGTCAAAGAACGCCATTCATCGACCGGTGAGCGGGCAAAGAAAAACCGCCCGGTCCCGGGTACGGGAAGGGCGGCGGGGTGCTGTGCCAGCGGGATGCTAGCCGCTCCACCTGCCCTGGTGCTGCTGAAGTCGCTCACAGAGATAACCGCGGAGATTGCCTCCGAACACGGCTTCCCCGCAACCGCGCGGCAGCTGCCGTCGCGTCGCGTCACTGGGGAGCCGCTTCATGGCCCATCTCCTGTCTCTCGTGTTTCATCCGGTGTTGATGAATACGATAGGGCGCGCCGACGACGGCGACAACCCTATTTATCGGCGGTCTTTCAAATGGTCGTGTTCCAGGTGCGGATCGACGGCAGGTCGTGCTCGTGGCCGAGGGTCGAAAGGGTCGCGGTGTCGAGGCTGAGGCGCGCGCCGAACGCGACGGACTCGCCGATCCACCGCGACGCCAGGGCGCGCGAGGCGTGGCCGTGGCTGACGACGGCGACGTCACCGACGACGAGCATCGGGCGGACCCGCGCCAGGAACCGGTCGAGCCGGATGGTGACCTGCTCCGGGGTCTCGCCGCCGGGGCAGCCGTCGGTCCACAGGTCCCAGTCCGGCCGCTCGGCCCGGATCTCGGGGGTGGTCAGCCCCTCGTACGTGCCGTAGTCCCACTCGGCGACGTCGGCGTCGACCTCGGTGACCGTGAGGCCGGCGAGCTCCGCCGTGCGCAGCGCGCGGCGGCGGGGGCTGCTGACGACGGCGACGAAGCCCGCCGTCATGAACGCCCGGCTGAGTGCCCGGCCCTGCCGCTCACCCGCCGGGGTGAGGTCGAGATCGGTCCTCGAGGTGTGGCGCCCGGCGGCGCTCCACTCGGTCTGTCCGTGCCGCACCACGACGATGTCGCCCATCCGCCTCATTCTGCCTCGCTTCGCTACAGTGCGTCTCGTGGACGAGGTTCTGGTGCTCTGGGATGTTGACCATACACTCGTCGACGTCGATGGACTCGGTCGCGAGGCCTACGATCTGGCATTTTTTCGCCGGTACGGGCGGCCGGTGACCGCCCAGCCGCCGATGGCGGGCCGCACCGACCGGGCGATCGCGCACGACGTGCTGCGGCTCAACGGCGCGCCGACGTCCGAGGAGCACCTGGAGGGGCTGCGGGTCGCGGCGGAGACGGCGTTCGACGAGCTGGCGCATCTCCTGCCGGTGCGGGGCCGGGCGCTGCCCGGTGCCCTGGCCGCCGTCATGTCGGCGAGCGGGGTGCAATCGGTGCTGACGGGCAACCTGCGGCGGATCGCGGAGGTGAAGCTCGGCCCGTTCGGCCTGGTGGAGCACCTGGATCTGGACGCGGGCGCGTACGGCTGGAGCCACACCGTCAGGGCCAACCTCGTCGGCATCGCCAGGGCGGCGGCGCGGGACCGGTACGAGCGCTCCTTCGACGGCCTGCGGACGGTCCTCGTCGGCGACACACCCCTGGACGTCGAGGCGGCCCTCGCCACGGGCGCGGGCGTGGTGGCGGTGGCGACAGGCCGCTACACGGTCGAGGAGCTGGCGGCGGCGGGCGCGCACGTGGTCCTGCCCGACCTGTCCGACACCGGCGGAGTCGGGGACGCGATCAGCCGGGCCCGCACCGGCCACTAGATCTTCGGCGACCGGCTCTCGTACGGCGTGGACAGCACGACCGTCGTGCGGGTGATGACGTTGGCGGCGGTGCGGATCTCCTGCAGCAGGCGCTCCAGCGCGAGCGGGCTCTCGACCCGGACGAGCAGCATGTAGAAGTCCTCGCCGGCGACGGAGTAGCACGACTCGATCTCCGGCAGCTTCGCCAGCCGGTCGGGGGCGTCGTCGGGCTGCGACGGGTCGATGGGGCGGATCGCGACGAACGCCGTCAGCGGCAGTCCGATCGCGTCGTGGTCGAGCCGTGCCGTGTAGCCCTTGATGACGCCGCGCTGCTCCAGGCGGCGCACCCGCTGGTGCACCGCCGACACCGACAGCCCCACCTTCTCGGCGAGGTCGGTGTAGGACAGGCGGCCGTCGGCGGCCAGGGCCGCCACGATCGCGCGATCGGTCTCTTCCACGGCACGAACCCTAACTGGTGCCCGCCCCGGCGCGCAGGCACGATTCTCAGAGCGACCGGGCGATGACGAGGCGTTGGATCTGGTTGGTCCCCTCGAATATCTGCAGCACCTTGGCCTCTCGCATGTACCGCTCGACGGGGTGGTCCTGCACGTAGCCGGCCCCGCCGAGCACCTGGACGGCGTCGGTGGTGACGCGCATCGCAGTGTCGGTGCAGAACAGCTTCGCCATCGCGGCCTCCGCGCTGTGCGGGCGGCCGGCGTCGCGCAGTCTCGCCGCGGACAGGTACAGCGCCCGCGCCGCGGTGATCTGGGTGGCCATGTCGGCGAGCATGAACCCGACGCCCTGGAACTCCATGATCGGGCGGCCGAACTGCGCGCGGTCCTTGGCGTAGGCGACCGCGTAGTCGAGGGCGGCCTGGGCGACGCCGACGGCGCAGGCGGCGATGCCGAGCCGGCCGCCGTCCAGGGCGCTCAGCGCGATCTTGAACCCGCCTCCGGCCTCGCCGAGGAGCCGGTCGGCGGGCACGTGTGCGCCGTCGAGCACGATCTGCGCGACCGTGGAGGAGCGCAGGCCCATGGTCCGCTCGGGTGCCTGCGGCAGCAGCCCGGGGGTGCCGGCGTCGAGCAGCAGGCAGGAGATGCCTTCGGGGGTGCGGCAGAAGACGTCGTAGAAGTCGGCCTTGCCGCCGTGGGTGATCCAGGCCTTCGTGCCGTTGAGCGTGTACCCGTCGCCGTCGGGGTCGGCCCGGGTGGTGAGCGACGCCGCGTCGGATCCGCTCTGCGGCTCCGACAGGCAGTAGGCGCCGAGCAGCTCACCGCCGAGCATGTCGGGCAGGTGCCGTTTGCGCTGCGTCTCGGTGCCGTACGCGGCGGTCGGGTAGCAGGCGAGGCTGTGCACGGAGACGCCCTCGGCGACCGCCAGCCAGCGGGCCGCGATCTCCTCGAGGACCTGCAGGTACACCTCGTAGGGCTGGCCGCCGCCACCGTACTCGGCGTCGAACGGCAGCCCGAGCAGCCCGGCCCGGCCGAGCAGGCGGAACAGCTCGCGGGGGAACTGGCCGCGGGCCTCGAAGTCGTCGACGCGCGGCGCCAGCTCCCCGTCAGCGATCTCCCGCACGAGCCCGATGAGGTCCGCGGCCTCCTCGGTCGGCAGGATCCGCTCCACGGTGCTCACAGGATCACCAGCTCGGTCGGGATCGTGTTGAGCCGGTCGACGCCGCTGCTCGTACACACGACGATGTCCTCGATGCGGGCACCGTGCCGGCCGGAGAGGTAGATACCGGGCTCGATCGAGAACGCCATGCCCTCTTCGAGCGGGGTGTCGTTGCCGGCCACGATGTAGGGCTCCTCGTGCCCGTCCAGGCCGATGCCGTGGCCGGTGCGGTGCAGGAACGCCGGTCCGTAGCCGGCGGCCGCGATGAGGTCGCGGGCGACGGCGTCCACGGACTCGGCGGTGACCCCGGGCCGCACGGCGGCGACCGCGGCGCGCTGCGCCTCGAACAGCACCTGGTAGTACGCGGCGAACTCGGCGGGCGGCTCGCCGATGCAGTACGTGCGGGTCGAGTCGGAGCAGTAGCCGTCGGGCATGCGGCCGCCGATGTCGACGACGACGGGCTCACCCGCGGCGATCACCCGGTCGGAGGTGCCGTGGTGCGGGCTGGCGCCGTTGGGTCCGGCGGCGACGATCGTGAACTCGACGGTCGCGTGCCCGGCGGCGCGGATCGCGGCGGCGATGTCGGCGGCGACCTCGTTCTCGGTGCGGCCGGCCCGCAGCCACTGCCCCATCTGGGTGTGGACGGCGTCGATCGCCTGCCCGGCCCGGCGCAGCGCCTCGACCTCGCCGGGCGACTTGCGCACCCGCAGGGCGGCCAGGACGGCGCCGGCGAGGCGCTGCTCGGCGGACGGCAGCGCGGCGCGCAGAGCGAGGACCTGCTCGGCCCACATCCGGTTGCCGAGCCCGACCGCGTCGGCCTTGCCGATGGCGGCGCTCACCAGTTCGTACGGGTCCGAACCGTCCACGTGGTCGACGATCCGTACACCGTGGGGATCGGCTGCCTCGGCGGCCGGGCGCTCCAGGCGGGGCACGATCAGGGTCGGCTCGCCGTCGGCGGGCAGCACGAGCAGGGTGAGCCGCTCCAGCGCGTGCGCGTCGTAACCTGTGAGATACTGCAGGTCAGCGCTTGGTGGGATGAGGAGCGCGTCGAGTCCGGCCGCGGTGGCGGCGGACTGCGCGGCACGGAGTCGCTGTTCCTTCTGGGACACGTGTGCAAGCTTAACGTTCGTTTGGTTTCCGGGCGACAACCCGGAGTCGACACCAACGGATAGGTGTCGGTCGGGGACCTATGGCGTAGTCTGCAGTCGGAGCTTGAGTAAGGGCAGAGATCGTACGGACCGAGCGGTTCCCCGATCGAGACGAGCAGCGCATCGCATGAGCGCACGCAACGCGGCCATCGCTGGCGACCGGCGCAACGAGCCGTTCGTCCATGATGCGTTGGCGTACCGCGACGCCGCCACGTTCCTCGACGGCACGATGAACTTCATCTACGAGGGTGTCTCCCTCGGCGAGCCGGTCGCCGTCGCCGCGCCGCCGGCCAATGTGCAGCTGATCCGCGAGCGGCTCGGCGCGTTCGCCGAGGTCGTCGCGTTCACCGACATGCACGAGGCGGGCCGCAACCCGGGCCGGATCATCCCGTGGGTGCTGTCGAAGTTCATGGACGAGCACCCGGGCAAGCGGGTCCGCGTGATCGGCGAGCCGATCTGGCCCGGCCGCTCCGACGACGAGTACCCGGCCTGCGTCCAGCACGAGGCGATGATCAACGTGGCGTTCCAGGGCCGCGAGGCGTCGATCCTCTGCCCCTACGACACCAGCCGCCTCGACCCGTACATGGTCAAGGACGCCTACGCGACGCACCCGACGATGATCGAGGACGGCGCGCGGTCCGCCAGCGACGCGTACGACCCCTACGGCATCACCGAGGCCTACAACGTGCCGCTGTCGGAGCCCCCGTTCGGCGCCACGACGCTGCGCTTCGAGGTCGGCGGGCTGGTCAAGGTCCGCCGCGCCGTCGCCGAGATCGGCCTGGACGCGGAGCTGCCGCCGGACCGCATCGGCGACCTGCAGAGCGCGGTCAACGAGCTGGCCACCAACAGCATCATGCACGCCGGCGGCTCCGGCACGCTGCGCACCTGGCGCGACGAGGAGCGGGTGGTCTGCGAGGTCCGCGACTTCGGCCACCTCACCGACGTGATGGCCGGCCGGCTGCGACCCACCGGCGGCCGCGGCGGGCGCGGCCTCGTCATGGTCCACTACCTGGTCGACCTGGTCCAGCGACACACCAGCCAGACCGGCACCACCACCCGGGTGCACGTGCTTCGCTAGGCTGACTGGGTAGGCTGCTGCAGTGGCCCGACCTCTGCTGCTCGTCGACTCCGCCAGCCTCTACTTCCGCGCGTTCTTCGGCGTGCCCGAGAAGGCGGCCGTCGCCCCCGACGGCACCCCGGTCAACGCCGTCCGCGGTTTCCTGGACATGCTCTCGACCCTGGTCCGCGGCCGGCAGCCGGACCGGCTCGTCTGCGCCCTCGACGAGAGCTGGCGGCCGGCGTGGCGGGTGGCGCTGCTGCCGTCCTACAAGGCGCACCGGCTCACCCCCGCCGGCGGCGAGGAGGTCCCCGACGCCCTGTCGACGCAGGTGCCGATCATCCTGGAGTTCCTGGCGGCGCTCGGCATCACCGCCGTCGGCGCCCACGACTACGAGGCCGACGACGTCATCGGCACCCTCGCCACCCGCGAGCCCGGCCCGGTCGAGGTGGCCACCGGCGACCGCGACCTCTTCCAGCTCATCGACGACACCCGCGAGGTGACCGTCCTGTACTGCGGCCGCGGCGTCGCGAAGCTGGAGGTCCTCGACAACGCCGCCCTGCACGCCAAGTACGGGGTGCCCGCCGCCGGCTACGCCGACTTCGCCGCCCTGCGCGGCGACCCGTCCGACGGCCTGCCGGGCGTCGCGGGCGTCGGCGAGAAGACGGCCGCGCGCCTCGTCGACCGGTACGGTGACCTCGACGGCATCCTCGCCGCGCTCGACGACCCGGCCTCCGGCTTCGCCCCGGGGCTGCGCACGAAGATCGCCGCCGGCCGCGAGTACCTCACCGCCGCCCGCGACGTGGTGGCGGTCGCCCGCACCATCCCGCTCGGCGACGTCGACACCAAGCTGCCGTCCGCCCCCGCCGACCCCGACGCGCTGCTCGCCCTCGCCGAGCGCTGGGGCCTCGCCGGCGCCACCAAGCGCATCGTCGACGCCCTGGCGAGCTAGCCGCCGCTCAGGCTTCCCCGACGCGGACCGGGTCCACCTTCCAGATCTGCTCGCAGTACTCCCGCACGGTCCGGTCGGAGGAGAAGAAGCCGCACCGGGCCGTGTTGAGGATCGACATCCGCGTCCACCGGTCCGGATCCGTCCACGCCTCCGCGACCGTGTCCTGACAGTCCACATAGGACCGGTAGTCGGCGAGCGCCATGTACTCGTCGCGGCCCAGCATCGCGTCGACGACCGGAGCGAACACGTCGCGGTCGCCCTTCGCGAACGTGCCGGAGGCGATCGTGTCGACGGCGAGCCGCAGCTCGAAGTCCGCCTCGTAGAACGACCGCGGCGAGTACCCGGACCGGCGCAGCGCCGTCGCCGCCGGGGTGTCCATCCCGAACAGGAAGAAGTTGTCCGCGCCGACCCGGTCCCGGATCTCGATGTTCGCGCCGTCGAGGGTGCCGATGGTGAGCGCGCCGTTCAGGGCGAGCTTCATGTTGCCGGTGCCGGACGCCTCCTTGCCGGCCAGGGAGATCTGCTCGGACAGGTCGGCGGCCGGGATGATGAACTGCGCCTTCGTCACGTTGTAGTCCGCCGGGAACACCACCCGCAGATACCGGCTGACGACCGGGTCGGTGTTCACCACGCCGGCGACCGCGTTGACCAGCTCGATGAGCAGCTTCATCGCGTGGTAGCCCGGCGCCGCCTTCCCGCCGAAGAGCACCGTGCGCGGCACGTACGTCGCCTGCGGGTCGGCCCGGATCCGGTTCATCATCGTGATCACGTGCAGGAGCTTCAGCTGCTGCCGCTTGTACTCGTGGAACCGCTTGATCATCACGTCGCACAGCGCGTCGGGGTCGATGAGGACGCCCGTGGACCGCTCGACCGCGGCGGCGAGCCCGGCCTTGTTGTGCCGCTTCACGTCCCGCCACGCGGCGCGGAACGCGGGGTCGTCGGCGTGCGGGCCGAGCCCGTGCAGCCGCTCCAGGTCCGTCAGCCACCCCTCGTCGCCGAGCATCTCGGTGATCAGCTCCGACAGCGCCGGGTTGGCCATGCGCAGGAACCGCCGCGGCGTGACCCCGTTCGTCACGTTGTGGAACCGCTCCGGCCACAGCTGCGCGAAGTCGTGCAGCGTCGTGCCGGCCAGCAGCTTCGTGTGCAGCTCGGCGACCCCGTTGACGGCGGTGCTGCCGACGACCGCGAGGTGCGCCATCCGCACCCGCCGCTCGTCGCCCTCCTGGATGATCGACATGCGGCGCACGACGTCCTCGTCGCCCGGGTACGCCTGCCGCACCTCCTCCAGGAAGAAGTGGTTGATCGCGTAGACGATCTCCATGTGCCGCGGCAGGAGCCGCTCCAGCAGCTGCACCGGCCACGTCTCGAGCGCTTCCGGAAGCAGCGTGTGGCACGTGTAGTTGAACGTCCGGCGGGTGATCCCCCACGCCTCGTCCCAGCCGAGCCCGTGCTCGTCGACCAGCAGCCGCATCAGCTCGGTCACCGCCATCACCGGATGCGTGTCGTTGAGCTGGATCACGACCTTGTCGGCGAACCCCTCCCATCCGCTGTTGCGCAGCCGGTACCGCCGGATGATGTCTCTCAGCGAGCACGCCACCAGGAAGTACTGCTGCTTGAGCCGCAGCTCCCGCCCGGGCTCCGTGCTGTCGTCGGGGTACAGCACCTTGCTGATGTTCTCGGCCCTCACGATGTCGTCGACGGCCTCGACGTACTGCCCGACCCCGAACCTCGCCAGGTCGAACGACTCGCGGCTCGCCCTGGCCTGCCACAGCCGGATGATGTTGACGGTCTGCGTCCCGTACCCCGGCACGAGCATGTGGCTCGGCTCGCCCCTGACCGTCTCCCCCGGCGTCCACTTCCGCCGCAGGTTCTCCGGGTCCTTCGGGTCGGCCACGGTCGTGCCGTAGAACCCGACCAGCTGCCGGTCGTCGGGTGCGGGGAACTCCCACGGGTTGCCGTAGAACGTCCAGTCGTCGGGCCGCTCGACCTGCTTGCCGTCGCGGAACGTCTGCTTGAAGATGCCGAACTCGTACCGGATCCCATACCCGACCGCCGGGATGTCCAGCGTCGCCATGGAGTCCATCAGGCACGCGGCCAGCCGCCCCAGCCCGCCGTTGCCGAGCCCGGGCTCGACGTCGTACACCTCGAGCGCCTCCGGCGACACCCCGAGGTCCTCGGCGATCGGCCTGACCCACCGCTCCGTGTCCGTGTACAGCAGGTTCTGCCTGAGCTGCCGCCCCAGCAGGTACTCCGCCGACAGGTAGTACACGAACCGCGGATTGGCCGCGTAATGCGCCGCCGCCGTCCTCGCATACCTGTCCACCAGCCTGTCCCGCACGGTCACGGCCAGCGTGTGGTACCCGTCAGGCCCGCTCGCCGACTCGATCGTCGTCCCACGCTGGTAGTACAGGTTGGAGATCAGGTCCCGCTCGAACTCCTCGAGCGAGTCGCCAACAGTGCGCCTGGGTCGGGGCCGCGCCTCGGTCACCCGCCAAGTATCCGCCAGCCGCTCATCCCCGACCCACCGTCTCCCCAACTTTTTCTCCCCGTCCCCTCCCACCCCTCACCCGGCGCCCCGGAACCCCTCACGCCACCCCAGCCACACACGTCCTTCCGGATCACGCACACAACCCTGGTACCACCCAGTCCACCCCATGATCCGGAAGACTTCTGGTCGCCATAGCCACACAAACTCTTCCGGATCATGAGAATCACCCCACCAAGGACAGCTCTGGTCGCCCGGACGACCGCCACGCGACTTCGATCACCAAGGGAGGTGACAGCGGCGGTCACGCCAGCTCGCGTACGGCCAGAAGGGCGAGCGCAGACCTGACCGGCCGCCAGCCGCGGAAGGGCGGAGGCCGACGTCCAGATCGGGTCGGTGGTCATGGCAACGGGGCGATCGGCGGGACGGGAACGACGCTGCCGCCCGGACGGGGCGAGAAACGACCCGTCGAGCGGCAGCGGGAGGAAGAAGCGGCGGAAGGGAGCGGAGCGGTCAGCGGCCGCGTTGGCGGCGGGCGTCGGCGATGCCGTTGGCGGCGCGGGCGGAGAAGGCCTGGCCGGTGCCGGGGGCCGTCGGGCCCGCGGCGGAGCCGCCGCCGAAGACGGGGCCGGCCGTGGCGGAGCGGAGGGCGTCGCCGGCGGCGATCTTGTCGCGGACGGCGGCGGCCTCGGCCTGCTCGCGCTCCGAGGGGACGGCCATGACGGCGCTGGCGAGGGCGATGACCACGACCAGGACGAAGAGGACGATCGGGGCGAGGAACCAGTTGACGTCGACGCCGGGGACCGTGGCCAGGTTGTCGGTGGTGAGGTTGACGTGCATGGCCGCCATGCCGGTGTAGTGCATGCCGCAGACGGCGACGCCCATGACGGCCGCCGCGGCGATCGTCGCGGGGATGCCGCGGACCACGATGGTGAACCAGAGGGCGACGGTGGCGGCGACGACCGCGATCGCGTAGGACGCCAGGTACAGGTTGCTCTTGTAGTCGAAGGAGCCGTTGATCCGCATCGCGGCCATGCCGGTGTAGTGCATGAAGGCGACGGACACGCCGGTGATCGGGCCGCCGACGAGCACCTTCCACATGGCGGGCTTGCCGAGGCCGACGATGAAGAGCCCGAGGCCGACGGTGATGACGGCGATGAAGAAGCTCGCGACGGTGATCGGGACGTCGTAGCGCAGCGGGGAGCCGCTGACGCTGAAGCCGATCATCGCCATGAAGTGCATGACCCAGATGCCGGTGCCGCCGATGGCCCAAGCCGCGAGCACCAGCAGCCACGCCCGGCGGCGGGTGTCGGTGGCCGCCCGGGCTCTGGCGGTGCTCACCAGGCCGAGGAGGGAACCCAGGAACGACATCGCGTACGCGAAGATCGGGGTGATCAGCCCGTACGTGAAATGATGCAGCTCTCCCACGATGCTTCCTTCCGCGCCGGGACTGGCCCCCCGGCGAAAAGCATCATTGCGGATCCGAACGATTTTTTCTAATCCGCTCCGATGAAAACTCGGTGGGTGACTACGCGATGACGCTGTATGCGAGAACTCCTCGCGTCATGGCGGCCATCGCCTGCCTGGCGGTGCGCCGCACGGCGTCCGAGGCGCCCGGCGCTTCGGCGAGCTGGCCGAGCAGGTCGAGCACCTGGCGGGACCAGCGCACGAAGTCGCCCGCCGGCATGTCGCCCTCCAGTCCGTGCACGCTGCCGAGCACCTTCGTGAGGCTCTCGCCGCGGGCCCACCGGTACACCGGCCAGACGAAGCCGAGATCCAGCTCCCGGGTGAGCTGAAGACCCCGCGAGTCCTCGTCCTCGCGCAGCTCCGACCACAGCTTCAGGGTGGCGTCGATGGCCTCGGAGACGTCGCCGCGCGGGATGGAGGCGCGGTCGTCGGACTCGCGGCGGGCCTCGTACACCAGGACGCTGGCGGCGGCGGCGAGGTCGGCGGCGCCGAGCCTGTCCCAGACGCCGGTGCGCAGGCACTCGGCGACGAGCAGGTCGGTCTCGGACCAGATCCGGGCGAGCATCCGGCCGGCGTCGGTGACGGTGCCGGCGGCGGAGAGGTATTCGCGGTCGGTGAGCAGGCCACAGACACGGTCGAACGTGCGGGCGAGAGAGCCGGTGCGGTTGGCGACCTTGCCGCGCAGCGCCTCGGTGTCGCGCTCCAGGCGCCAGCGCCGCTCGGCCCAGCGGGCGTGCTCCTCCCGCTCCGGGCACTGGTGGCACGGGTGCCGGCGCATCGAGGCGCGCAGCTGGTCGAGCTCGTGGTCGTCGACGGCGGACGGGTTGCGGGACCGCCGCCCGCGGGGAGCCGGCTCCAGCGAGAGGCGGCGCAGCTGCGCGGCGAGGTCCCGGCGGTCCTGGGCCGAGCGGTAGTTGAACTGCTTCGGGACCCTGACCCGGCCGAGGGACTCGACGGCCGAAGTGAAGTCGGCGCCGGAGATCCGGCCGGCCCAGCGGTCCTCGGTGAGCACGAGCGGCCGGGGCTCGCCGAAACCACGCCCGCCGACGCCCGGGTCGATGATGATCGCGAGGCCCGCGCGGCGGCCGGTGGGCACCCGGACGACGTCGCCGGGGCGCAGCCGCTCCAGGGACTCCAGGGCGGCGGCGCGGCGCTGCTGGGCGCCCTGGCGGGCGATCGCCCGCTCCCGGTCGGCGATCGCGACCCGGTAGCCGAAGTACTCGTCGAAGTCGCCGAGGTGGCAGGCGGTCTCCGCGCCGTACGTGGCGATCGAGTCGACGTTGCGCTGCACCTGCCGGGCCAGCCCGACCACCGAGCGGTCCGCCTGGAACTGGGCGAACGAGCTCTCGAGCAGCTCGCGGGCGGCGGCGATGCCGACGCTGCCGACGAGGTTCACGGCCATGTTGTACGACGGCCGGAAGCTGGACTTCAGCGGATACGTCCGGGTGGACGCGAGCCCCGCCACGTGCCGCGGGTCGAGCTCCGGCGCCCACACGACGACGGCGTGGCCCTCCACGTCGATCCCGCGGCGCCCGGCGCGGCCGGTCAGCTGCGTGTACTCCCCCGGCGTCAGGTCGACGTGCGCCTCGCCGTTGTACTTGACCAGCCGCTCCAGGACCACGCACCGGGCGGGCATGTTGATGCCCAGCGCCAGGGTCTCCGTGGCGAAGACGGCCTTGACGAGGCCGCGGACGAACAGCTCCTCGACGACCTCCTTGAACGCGGGCAGCATCCCGGCGTGGTGCGCGGCGAGGCCCCGCTCGAGGCCGTCGAGCCACTCCCAGTACCCGAGGACCTGCAGGTCCTCGCTCGGGATGTGCTTGGTGCGCGACTCGACGATGGTCCGGATCTCGACCCGCTCGTCGGGCGCGGTGAGCCGCAGCCCGGCGGCGAGGCACTGCTGGACGGCGGCGTCGCAGCCGGCGCGGCTGAAGATGAACAGGATCGCCGGCAGCAGGCCCTCACGGTCCAGGCGCTCGACGATCTCGGGCCGGTAGGGGCCCTTGCGCCGGCCGCCCCGCTGGCCCGCCGTCATCTCGACCCGGCGGAGCATCTCCCGGTGGTACCGCAGCAGCTCCGGATGCACGTCGTGCTTCTGCGCGGCCTCGGCGTCGTGGAAGAGGTCGAACATCCGCCGCTCGATGAGCATGTGCTGCCACAGCGGCACGGGCCGGTGCTCGCTCACCACGACCGTGGTCTCGCCCCGCACGGTGACGAGCCAGTCGGCGAACTCCTCCGCGTTGGACACGGTCGCCGACAGCGAGACGAGGGTCACCGAGTCGGGCAGGTGGATGATCACCTCTTCCCACACGGCGCCGCGGAACCGGTCGGCGAGGTAGTGCACCTCGTCCATGACGACGTAGGAGAGGCCTTCGAGGGTCGCCGAGCCCGCGTACAGCATGTTGCGCAGGACCTCGGTGGTCATCACGACGACCGGGGCGTCACCGTTGATCGCGTTGTCGCCGGTGAGCAGGCCGACGCGCTCGGCGCCGTACCGCTGCACGAGGTCGTTGTACTTCTGGTTCGACAGCGCCTTGATCGGCGTCGTGTAGAAGCACTTGCGCCCCTGCCGCAGCGCCAGGTGGACGGCGAACTCCCCGACGACGGTCTTGCCGGCACCGGTCGGCGCGCACACCAGCACGCCCGTGCCGCGCTCCAGCGCGTCACAGGCCTCGGCCTGGAAGTCGTCGAGGGTGAAGTCCAGCTCATCGACGAACTCGGTCAGGGCAGGACGCTGAGCCCGCCTTTGCGCCGCTTCGTACCGCTCGGCGGGGGTGTTCATGACCCCAAGGCTAGGCGAAAGATGCCCGGATCCGCTCATGGGTATCGTGCTGGCGTGCCGGAAAGCGCTGAACCACCAAGTACATGGCGGCCCGTCGAGGCCGTGCTCCTGGACTTCCACGGGACGATCGCGCAGGTGGAGGACCCCGTCAGGTGGGTGACGGCGGCGGCTTCGAGCCTCGGCACCACCCTGGACCGTGGGAAGGCCACGGTCCTCGCCGACCGGCTGATGACGGCCGGGCGGGCCGGCGGGCCGAAGCCGCACCGCGTGCCGGCGCACCTCGCCGAGGTGTGGGCCGACCGGGACCTGTCCGTCGCCGCGCACCGGGCCGCATACGAAGGGCTGGCCGCGACCGTCGACGCCGACCTCGCCCAGGCCCTCTACGACCGGCTGCTCATCGCCGACGGCTGGCAGCTGTACGCCGACACCGTCCCGACCCTCCAGGCGCTGCGGGCGCGTGGCGTGCCGGTCGCGGTCGTCTCCAACATCGGCTTCGACCTGCGCGACCTGGCCGGTCAGCTGGGCTTCGCCGACCTGGTCGACGAGTTCGTCCTCTCGTACGAGGTGGGCCGCTGCAAACCGGATCCCGCCATCTTCTGGAAGGCCTGCGCGGCGCTGCGCACCGACCCGGAGCGGACCCTGATGGTGGGCGACTCGCCCGCCGACGCCGGCGCCGCCGCGGCGGGCTGCAGCGTCCTCGTCATCCCGGAGAGTGACCCGGGCAAAGTTCACGGCCTGGGCGCGGTGCTGCGCCTGCTTTAAACCTTGCGGCCGTTGGGCACCATTGTCGCAAGACCGCCTGTGCGCTTGTCGGCTCCCGGCCAGGCGGCCACAGTGCAGGGGATACGTCGACTACCTTCCTTCCGGAGGATCATCATGCCGTTAGGCCGTTGGAACCCGTCAGAAGCTCTTGCCCGCATCGAGTCCGAGGTCGACCACGCCGCTTCGCGCGCCCACTCCGCCTCCGTCTCCACCACGACCGAGGGCGACGACCTCGTCATCACCGTCGACGGCGTCGACCCGAGCAACGTCGACGTCCAGGTCTCCGGCGGCCGCCTCACCATCAAGGGCGGCGGCGGCACGAGCACCTCGTCGCACCACGAGGAGGGCGGCGCGACGTTCTCGTCGAGCTCGTCCAGCTCCAGCTCGTTCAGCCGCAGCTTCTCGCTGCCCGACGGCGTGACCGAGTCGGACGTCTCCACCACCCCGTCCGCGAACGGCGTCACCGTCCGCATCCACAACGCCGCCTAGACGATCAGCCGCAAGGCACCGGGCACGCACTCGACCGTGACGGGGAGCGGGCAGATCCGCTCCCCGTCGGCGTACGCCGTGACCCCCTCGGCGGCCAGCTCGATCCTGCGCGCCCGGAACGTCCTGACCCGCGGGTCGTGCACGTGCGTCCCCTTGAACACCTTGGGCCGCAGCCGCATCAGCGTGCGCCGGTTGAGCGGCTCGGCGACGACCACGTCCAGCAGCCCGTCGGTGGGGTCGGCTCCGGGCACGATCCGGAATCCGCCGCCGTAACTCTCGGTGTTGCCGATCGCGACCAGCACCGAGTCGAAGACGCTCTCCTCGTCGTCGATCCGCATGGTGTACGACCTGCTGCGCAACGCCAGCAACTCCTCGACGATCGCCAGGTTGTACCGCTGGGGACCACGCGGCCAGCGCATGCGGTTGGCCCGCTCGTTGACGAACGCGTCGAACCCGGCCGCCATGACCGCCCCGAACCACGCCGTGGTCCCGTCGGCCCCCTCGACCCGCGCGAGGTCCACGCTTCTCGTGGTCGTGCCGGCCGCGATCGCCTCGGCCGCCCGCAGCGTGTCCCCGGGCAGCCCGAGCCGGACCGCGAAGTCGTTGCCGGTCCCGGCGGGCACGATCCCGAACGGCGCCCCCGTCGCGGCCACCGCCTGCAGCCCGAGGTGCACCGTGCCGTCGCCGCCCATCGCGACCACGGCCCGGCCGCTCAGGACGGCCGCCTTGCCCTGCTCCACCATGCCGTCCCGGCTGGTCGCGGTGACCACGTCGACCGCGTGCCCACCGGCCTTGAGCCGCGCCACGACCTCAGGCAGCAGTCCGGCCCGCCGCCCTTTGCCGGCGGTCGGATTGGCGAGCAACGCGATGTCCATCGCACGGATGCTAGGCGGTGCCTCCCCCACCGCTGTCGCGGCGGGGCCCGGCGGGGATTCTCACCCGCACCCCAATGCGCCGCTCCGCGGCGCACTGCCCGCGCTGAGGCGCGTGGCAGGGCAAGCGGCGCGTGCGCGCCGCATCCGGTGGTCGCTCACCGTCCGGGCCGGACGGTGAGCGCGGCGACTGGCCACTCGCGTCGTCTCCTCAGCAGGTTTCCAACTCGGCAGTGGACAGCCAGAAACGGCCGCGCCTGCACTCCAGGCACGCATGCCGCAAGTCGACCCCGGCGGCCTCAGGCAGCAGTCCGGCCCGCCGCCCTTCACCGGCGGTCGGATTGGCGAGCGGCCCGATGTCCACGCGAGGATGCCAGGGCCTTCCCCGCCCACCGGGACCACACCGGGGCTGCGCCCGCGGCGTGCGCGCCGTGCCGGAGCCCATGGCCGGCCGAACCAGGCGCCGGCCGAACCAATGGGCACACCGGACCGGAGGCCGGCCGAAGCACACGCCGACCGGAGCTGGGGCCGGCGCTTCTCGTGATCCGGAAGACTTCGTGCACCGGGTCCCCGGCGCGGACAGCACGACGCCCGCCGGCTGATGCGCGGCGGGCGTCGGGGCTGAGCGGGTGGGGTGGGTCAGGTGATGTCGTCGTACCGGCTGTCGAGGGACCTCGGACGCTCGACCGGCGTCGGGCCGTCCACCGGGGTGGGTGCCTCGATCGGGTCGTAGCCGCCGACTGAGGTGGCCGCGGCGACCGGCTCCGGCGCGAGGTCGTCGATCGAGGAGATCTCGTCGTCGTCGACGTCGGCGTAGATGGACTGGTTGCGGCCCTTGCGCTTGTCGTTGATCAAGGCGACGCCGACCGCGCCGAAGTACAGCAACGACATGGCCAGTGCCAGGCCCGACATGGTGAACGGGTCGGGGGTCGGCGTGGCGACGGCGGCGAAGGCGAAGAAGATGAACACCACGGCGCGCCACCAGCCCAGCAGCTTGCGGCCACTGAGGATGCCGGCGAAGTTGAGCATCATCGCGATCAGCGGGAACTCGAACGCGACGCCGAAGACCAGCATGCCGGTGGTGATGAAGTCGACATAGCGGGTGATGTCCAGCGAGGTGTGGACGATGTCCTCGCTCGGCAGCAGGTACTCCAGGCCGTGGCCGAGAGCGAACCAGGCGAGGAACGCGCCGAGCGCGAAGAGCGGGGTCGCGATCGAGATGAAGATGTACGCGTACTTGCGCTCGTGGCGGTGCAGGCCCGGCGCGATGAACGCCCACAGCTGATACATCCACCAGGGAGCGGTGATGAGCAGGCCGAGCCAGAGGCCGACCTTCAACTGCAGGAGGAAGAAGTCGGCCACGCCCAGCTGGACGAAGTCACACCCCCGGCCGCGGGAGGTCATGACGTCGCAGACCGGCTGCTTGACCAGCTTGATCGCGTTGCCGGACTGCCAGAAGCCGATGGCGAAGCCGAAGACCAGGCCGAGACAGGCTTTGAACAGGCGGTTGCGCAGCTCCCGCAGGTGCTCCATGAGGGTCATGGAGCCGTCTGCGGCGCGTTCGAACTGCGACGGTGCCCTTTCCTGGCGCCGCCTGGCGAGGATGCTCACGACGCTCGAGTGCCTCAGCGCTCGGGGACGCGGTTGACGGGGTCGACGGTCGGCGCGGGCGACGGCCGGTTGTCGTCGATCGTGCCCTGCAGCGGCGCGCGACCCGACTGGGCCTCGGCCTTGGCGTCGACGTTGTCCTCGGCGAGACCCTTGGTCTCAGCCTTGATGATCCTCAGCGATCGACCCAGCGACCGCGCCGCGTCAGGCAGACGCTTGGCGCCGAACAGAAGGATCAGCACCACCACCAACACGATGATGTGCCACGGCTTGAGTGCACCCATGTGAAGCCACCTCACTGTCTTTATGCTGCCCGACCCATCGTACTGGTCACTTCGGGTGACGGGCAGAGGCCGGGTTGCGGGAAGGGGTCCGGCCGCTGAAGTCCTGACGAGTGTTGACGCTGAACTGCCCGATCGTCAACCATCCGTCCGGACAAAGGTGCTATTTGCCCAGTTGATCCGCAAGGTTTCTTAACTGTTAGCGAGCGGCGGGGCGCTGGTCAGCGTCTTCGAGCTCGCCGCGGCGCGCCTGGATGACCAACGCCTGCTCCTGCATGGCGGCCAGGCGGGGCTGCATCGCCTCGGCGGTCTGCTGCAGGCGGGCCAGGTGGGGCTGGAGTCGCTTCTCGCCGTCGAGAAGCCTGCGCTGCAGGGACTGCGCGGTGTTACCGAACTGACGCAAGCGACCGGCCGTCGACATCACCACGGCGATGAGGACGATCAGCGCGACCAGGACGATGCCACCCGAGATCCACCAGAGCACCCACCGACCTTAAACCACCGGCTACGGCAGTGCCGGGATGGGCGCGTCGTAGGCGGCGAGCGCGGCGCGCGCCGTGGCGGCCACCGACGCGACCAGCTCCGGCGGCGACACGACCGACACCTCGGCGCCCAGCCCGAGCACCATCCGCCGGGCCCAGTCCAGGTCGGAGGCGCGCAGCGAGACCGTCCAGTGCTCCCCCGGACCCCGCACGACCTCCTCGCACGGGTACTGCTCGGTGATCCACCGCGCGCCCCGGCCCACCCGCAGCGTGATGAGCGGCAGGTCGGACGTGGGCCGGAAGAGGGTGCCGGTGCGCGTGTCGGTCGGCTGCGCCTGCACCGGCACGCGGGCGGGCTCGTCCAGCTCGGCGGAGGCGTCGATCCGGTCGACCCGGAAGAGCCGCACCGCCTGGGCGCGGCGGCACCACGCCTCCAGGTAGGCCCAGCGGCCGACGACGAGGACCCGCATCGGGTCGACGACGCGCTCGGTCGTCTCGTCGCGGGTCGCGGTGTAGTACGTGATCCGCAGCGCGTGCCGGCGGTCGACGGCGCCGCGCAGCTCCTCGAGGCGGTCGGCGTTGCCGGGGAGACGGACGGCCACGGCCGCGTCGGCGAGGTCGCCGGCCGCGTGCTCGATCTTCGCCAGGGCCCGGTGGACGCCGTCGCGCTCGCCGACGCCGGGGGTCTCGGCGAGCATGCGGAGCGCGACGATGAGCGCGAGGGCCTCGTCCGGCGTGAGGCGCAGCGGGCGGTCGATGCCGGCGTCGTACATGACGGTGACGCCGTCGCCGATGAACGCCATGTCGATGAGGTCACCGGGACCGTACCCCGGCAGGCCGCACAGCCACAGCAGCTCGAGGTCCTCGCGCAGCTGGCGCTCGGTGATGTCGTGGTCGGCGGCCGCCTCGGCGAGGGTGATCCCCGGCCGGGCCTGCAGGTAGGGCACCAGGTTGAGCAGCCGGCCGAGCCGGTCGACGGACGTGGTCATACCGCAACCTCCGCGCGGGCCTCGGAAGGTGCGCCCGCGACGATCTCCTTGAGGCGCTTGACGACCTCGTCGCGCAGCGGCGGCGGGTCGAGCACCACGACGTCGGCGCCATACCCGACCAGCCAGCCGGCGAAGAAGTCGATGTCGGCGTAGCGCAACGTGAGCCGGTCGCCCTCCGGTGTGGCCACGCACGACTCCGCCCAGCGGCGCACGCCCGCCGCGCGGCCGGGCCGCACGAGGACCGTCGCCGGGCTGGTGCGCTCGACCGGGCCGCTCGTCTTCGCGACGTAGGCGATCAGGTCGACCTTCGGCGGCTCGTACGCGCCGCGCCGGCCCACCCGCCGGACGCCGGAGACGATCCGGGACAGCCGGAAGCACCGCTCCGCCCCGCGCTCCAGGTCGTGGCCGACGACATACCACCGGCCGCGCCAGCAGACGACGCCCCACGGCTGCAGCTTGCGGGCGCGGGCGGTGTCGCGCTCGGGCACGTGGTAGTCGAACGTGACCGCCTGCCGGTCGCGGACGGCGGCGGTGAGCGGCTCGAAGGCCGGGTCGACGGTGACGACCGCCTCGACGCCGAGGGTGGCGTGCGGGTCGACGTCGATGCCGCCGGCGCGCAGCTTCGCCAGGCCGGACGACGCGGCGGCGGCGAGGCCGGTCTGCTGCCACAGCCGCGCGGCGATGCCGACGGCCGCCGCCTCGTCGGGCTCCAGGGGGATGTCGGGCAGCGCATACTCGCGACGGGCGATGCGGTAACCGGGCTCGTTGTCCCACACGGAGGGCGTGCCGATCTCCAGGGGCACGCCGAGCTCGCGCAGCTCGGCCTTGTCCCGCTCGAACTTGCGCTGGAACGCCTCGTGGTCGCGCTCGTCCTCCGGGTCGTGCTCGTAACCGGGCACGATGGAGGCGATCTGACCGGCGGTCAGGAAGCGGCGTGTCGAGAGCAGGCAGATCACCAGATTGACCAGGCGCTCGGTTCGGGTCCGCGACACGCCAGCGAACCTACCAGCCCGAACGCCCGTGCGGCGTCGCCCACGCGGTGACGGTTCGTTACGTCACGACGCGGTCACGGCGCGCAGACACGGTAGGTTGTCCCGATGATCCGCTGGCGCTGGGGGACGGTCGTCGCGCCCCGTACATCGTGGCACGGCAGCGTCGAGGTGGAGGTGGCCCTCGAGGCGCGCCGGCCGGACGACCCGGAGCGGGTCCAGGCCCTCGCCTACCCGGCCCTGGTGGGCACGCCGCAGGTCGGTGACCGGGTGCTGCTGAACGTCAACGCGCTCGCCCTGAGTCTCGGCACCGGCGGGTACGCCCTGGTCGTCGCGATCCCGGACCGCCTGCCGGACGACGTGGACGCCCCCGGCCACGTGGTCAAGGCGCGCTACACGCCGCTGCAGGCGGTCGTCCTGGCCGCCGACGAGGAGGTCTCGCCGCTTCGCGACGCACTGGCCAACAATTCCGACATCTCCGGAATGCCGGTGGTGATCGCAGACCTGCACTCCGCGCTCCCCGCCATCCTCGCCGGCGTCCACGCCGACCGGCCTTCGGCGAAGGTCGCGTACGTGATGACCGACGGCGGCGCGCTGCCCGCCTGGTTCTCCCGCACCGTCGACGCCCTGCGCCCGCTGCTCGCCGGCACGGTCACCACCGGCCAGGCGTTCGGCGGCGACCTGGAGTCGACCAACGTGCACAGCGGCCTGCTCGCCGCCCGCCACGGTCTCGGCGCCGACCTGGCCATCGTCACGCAGGGCCCCGGCAACCTGGGCACCGGCACGTCGTGGGGCTTCTCCGGGGTCGCCGCGGGCGAGGCCGTCAACGCGGTCGCGGCGCTGGGCGGCCGGCCGGTCGCCGCGCCCCGCATCTCCGGCGCGGACCCCCGGCCCCGGCACCGCGGGGTGTCGCACCACAGCCTGACCGCGTTCGGGCGGGTCGCGCTCGCGCCGGCCGACCTCGTCGTGCCGTCGGACCTGGAGGCCGACCTCGCGCTGGTCGTACACGAGCAGCTGCGGCCGCTGTGTCCACCGCACCGCATCGTCACGCCCGTGGCCGAGGACCTGGAGCCCGCCCTGCTGGCGCTGCCGGTGCGGCTGTCGACGATGGGTCGCCGGTACGAGGAGGACCGCGCCTACTTCCTCGCCGCGGCGGCGGCCGGACGGGCAGCGGCCCAGAGCCTGCCGTCAGGCCTTGGCGAGGGCGGCGTTGGCGACTGACTGCAGCTGGCTCAGGTGGTTGGCCTCCGGGGCCGCGGCGACCACCAGGTAGACCGCGACGATCGCCTTGCCGCGGCGGGCGAGCAGCGTCTTGGACCTGTCGCTGAGTGCGGCCTCGCCGACGCCGCCGACGGCCTCGAGGGACTTGATCGTCGTCCAGAGCTTCTGCGACTGGGCCGCGTCGGGGAACGTGAGCGCGACGATCGTGACCTGGTCGCCGCCGCCGTTGCCGAAGGGGCACATCCGGGCCTGGGCGTTGAGGCCGAGGCTCTGCACGGCCTGGCCGTACTGCGCGACGGCGGCCGCGCCGTCACCGGCGCTCGCCTGCACGGACAGCCCGGTCGACTTCTGCACCTGGGCGGGGGTGATCAGGCCCTGGCAGCCGTCGGAGACGACCACCGGGGGCAGCGACGGGGACGGCAGGGGCAGCGCGGACGCCTCGCCGCCGGACGTCGGGACGGCGGGCAGCGGAGTGCGGCGCTCGCCGTCGTCCGTGCAGCCGGCCAGCAGAATGCAGATCGCCCCGGCCGCGAGCAGCCGCTTCACGGCGCCGCCTCCGCTGCGCTCCGGCGCCACCGCGACCGAACCCTGCAACCCCGGCTCGCGGCCCGAGACGCTCCGCTGGCCGCTCACGAGTACACCACCAGGGCGGTCATGACGGCGATGATGAGCACCAGGGCGAGCGCCAGGACCCAGGTCGGGATGGCCGGGCCGTCGGTCCGGTTGCGCTCGATCTCCTCGCGGATGCGCTGCAGCCGGCGACCGTGACGGTTGGACCGCGGCTTGTCCGGGTTTTCGCTCGCCTTCGGCTTCGGGTCCTCCGAAGGGGCGGGCTGACCGGCGGGGTTGTCATCCATAGCGCCGGCCAGCCTAACCCAACGTTCACATACTGGCGATCAGTCGGTCGACGCGCTCGTCGTAGGCCCGGAACGGGTCCTTGCACAGCACGGTGCGCTGCGCCTGGTCGTTGAGCTTCAGGTGGACCCAGTCGACGGTGAAGTCGCGGCGGCGCTCCTGCGCGTGCCGGATGAACTCACCCCGCAGGCGGGCCCGCGTGGTCTGCGGCGGGGTCTCCTTCGCCTCGAAGATGTCCAGGTCGCTGGAGACGCGGTCGACCTTCCCGCGGCGCTCGAGCAGGCCGTAGAGGCCCCGTCCGCGGCGCAGGTCGTGATACGCCAGATCCATCTGCGCGACCCGCGGGTGCGACAGCGGCAGGTCGTGCTTGGTCTGGTAGCGCTCGATCAGGCCGAGCTTGGTCACCCAGTCGATCTCGCGCTCGACACTCTTGAGGTTGCCGGTCTCGACCGCGTTGAGCACCCGCCCCCACAGCTCCATGACCCGCTTGGTCGGCGCGTCGGCGCCGCGCCGGTCGAGGAACTCGGTGGCCTTGTCGAAGTACTCCTGCTGGATCTCCAGCGCGCTGACCTCCTTGCCGCTGGCGAGGCGGACCCGGCGGCGGCCGGTGATGTCGTGGGACACCTCCCGGATGGCGCGGATCGGGTTCTCCAGCGAGAGGTCGCGCATGGCGACGCCGGCCTCGATCATCCGCAGCACGATGTCGGCGGTGCCGACCTTGAGCAGCGTGGTGACCTCGTTCATGTTCGAGTCGCCGACGATGACGTGCAGCCGCCGGTAGCGCTCGGCGTCGGCGTGCGGCTCGTCGCGGGTGTTGATGATCGGGCGGGACCGGGTGGTCGCCGAGGAGACGCCCTCCCAGATGTGCTCGGCGCGCTGCGACAGGCAGTACACGGCGCCGCGCGGGGTCTGCAGCACCTTGCCGGCGCCGCAGATGAGCTGGCGGGTGACCAGGAACGGGATCAGGATGTCGGCGAGACGTCCGAACTCGCCGTGCCGGCTGACCAGGTAGTTCTCGTGGCAGCCATACGAGTTGCCGGCGGAGTCGGTGTTGTTCTTGAACAGGTAGATCTCGCCCGCGATCCCCTCGTCGTGCAGCCGACGCTCGGCGTCGACCAGCAGGCCTTCGAGGATCCGCTCGCCGGCCCGGTCGTGGGTGACCAGGTCGGGCACCGAGTCGCACTCGGGCGTCGCGTATTCCGGGTGGGAGCCGACATCCAGGTAGAGGCGCGCGCCGTTGCGCAGGAACACGTTGCTGGAACGGCCCCATGACACGACGCGCCGGAACAGATAGCGGGCGACCTCGTCAGGCGACAGGCGGCGCTGTCCCCGATAGGTGCACGTGACCCCGTATTCGGTCTCAAGGCCGAAAATTCGCCGGTCCATGTAGGAACATTAGCCGCCTGAGCGCCGTTGTGACCCTATTGCGCCCGCAGACTTTGTGTATACGCCTCGCAGGTGACGAAGTCCGGCAGCCGTCCCTCGGCCCGCATCTGCGCGAACGACGGCGCCACGGCGTCCCTGGCGGACAGCTGCGGCTCGTCGACGGGCCAGACGATGCCGAGATCCGGGTCGAGCGGGTGGATGCCGTGCTCCCCCGTCGGGTTGTAGGTCTCCGAGCACAGGTAGGTGATCGTCGCGTCGTCGGTGAGCGCGCAGAACCCGTGCCCCAGACCCTCGCTCAGGTAGAGCGCGCGGCGGTCGACGTCGTCGAGCTGCACGCCCTCCCACCGGCCGAATGTCGGGGATCCGACCCGGATGTCGACGACGACGTCCAGCACGGCGCCCCTGGTGCAGGTGACGTACTTGGCCTGCCCGGGCGGCACGTCGGCGAAGTGGATACCGCGCACGACCCCCCGCCCGGAGACCGACACGTTGCCCTGCGCCAGCCGCAACGGGTGGCCGACCTCGGCACTGAGCTGCTCGAACCGGTAGAACTCCAGGAACAACCCACGGGGATCGCCGTGCAGCACCGGGGTGATCTCCCAGGCACCGGCGATCGAAAGTTGACGGAACTTCACGTGTGCGGCCCCACCCGTCGCAGTGTCGTTGGCTGGCTCGGTCGGCTCATTGTGCGGGCGGCGGTCAGGCTTCCCAATCGAGCAAATGGATCAGGTAATCGCCGTAGCCACTCTTGCGCAACGGCTCCGCCAATGCCCGCAGCTGTGCGTCATCGATGAAGCCCGCTCGCCAGACGACCTCTTCGACGCAGCCGATTTTCAGGCCCTGCCGCTCCTCGATCACCCGGACGAACTCGGCGGCCTGGACCATCGTGTTGAACGTACCCGTATCCAGCCACGCCGTGCCGCGATCCAGGATTGCCACGTGCAATTCGTCGCGTTCGAGGTACGCGGCGTTGACCGCGGTGATCTCCAGCTCGCCGCGGTCGCTGGGCTTGAGCTCCCGGGCGATCTGCACCACCCGGTTGTCGTAAAAGTACAGACCAGGCACCGCGTACCGCGACTTCGGGCGTGCTGGCTTCTCCTCGATCGACAGCACCTTGCCGTCGGCGTCGAACTCCACGACGCCGTAGTCCTGCGGGTTGGCCACCGGGTAGGCGAACACCCGCCCGCCCTTGAGCTCGGCGTTGTCGGCGAGGCGCTGGCCCAGCAGCGCGCCGTGGAAGATGTTGTCGCCGAGCACCAGCGCGACGGTGTCGTCGCCGATGAAGTCGGCGCCGATGATGAACGCCTGGGCGAGCCCCTCGGGGCGCGGTTGCGCCGCGTAACTGATCTCGAGGCCCCACTGGGTGCCGTCGCCGAGCAGTCGCTGGAACTGATCCTGGTCTTCGGGGGTGGTGATGACGAGGATCTCGCGGACCCCGGCCATCACCAACGTGGTCAGCGGGTAGTAGATCATCGGTTTGTCGAAGACGGGCATGAGCTGCTTCGACACCGCTTTTGTCAGCGGCCAGAGGCGGGAGCCGGTGCCACCGGCGAGGATAATGCCACGCACCCGGCCACCTTACGGGTAGTCGACACCCTCGGTCGACTCAGCGTCCAGGTGGGTGCACTAGACTCCCGATCCCGTGAGAATCCTCGTCACCGGCGGTGCCGGGTTCATCGGCTCCCACTACGTCCGCACCCTCCTCGGAGGCGGTTACCCGGCCTATGCCGGCGCGGCCGTGACCGTGCTCGACAAGCTCACCTATTCCGGCAATCGGGACAATCTGGCATCCGTGGCCGGTTCGTTCGACTTTGTCGAGGGTGACATCTGCGACGCCGACCTGGTGGAGCAGCTCATGCCCGGCCACGACGCCGTCGTGCACTTCGCCGCGGAGTCGCACGTCGACCGGTCGATCCTCGGCGCCGGGCCGTTCGTGACCACCAACGTCATCGGCACCCAGGTCCTGCTCGACGCGGCGCGCCGCGCGGGTGTCGGCCGCTTCCTGCACGTCTCGACCGACGAGGTGTACGGGTCGATCGACGAGGGCTCGTGGACGGAGGAGTGGCCGCTGCAGCCGAACTCGCCGTACTCGGCCTCGAAGGCGGGCTCGGACCTGCTGGTGCTCGCCTACCACCGCACCCACGGGATGGAGGTCGTGGTCACCCGCTGCTCCAACAACTACGGCCATTACCAGTTCCCCGAAAAGGTCATCCCTCTTTTCGTCACCAACCTCATCGACGGCCGGCAGGTCCCGCTGTACGGTGACGGCGGCAACATCCGCGACTGGCTGCACGTCTCCGACCACTGCGCCGGCATCCAGCTCGCGCTGGAGAAGGGCCGCGCCGGCGAGGTGTACAACATCGGCGGCGGGCGCGAACTGACCAACAAGGAGCTGACCGAGGTGCTCCTCGAGGCGACCGGCCGCGACTGGTCCGCGGTGCGTCCCGTCGAGGACCGCAAGGGCCACGACCGGCGCTACTCGCTGAGCCACGAGAAGATCAGCAACGAGCTGGGCTACGAGCCGGCCGTCACGTTCGAGGACGGCATCGCGGCGACGGTGGCCTGGTACAAGGAGAACCGCTCCTGGTGGGAGCCCCTGAAGACGCGCGCGGCGCTGTGACCCGTTACCTGGTCACCGGCGCCGGCGGGATGCTCGGCCAGGACCTCCTGGCGGCGCTGGACGGCCGGGCGGTGACCGCGTTGAAGCGCGCCGACCTGGACATCACCGACCCGCACGCGGTCCACGCCCTGGTCGACGGCCACGACGTGGTGTTCAACGCGGCGGCGTGGACCGACGTGGACGGCGCGGAGAGCGCCTACGAGTCCGCGCTCGCCGTCAACGGCACGGGCGTGACGGTGCTCGCTCAGGCGTGCCGCGCCTACGGTGCGCGGCTCGTGCACGTCTCGACCGACTACGTGTTCAACGGCGCCGGGACGTCGCCGTACGCCGAGGACGCGCCGACCGAGCCGCTGAACGCCTACGGGCACAGCAAGCTCTTCGGCGAGACCAGCGTGCTGACCACGCTGCCCGACTCCGGGTACGTGGTGCGCACCGCCTGGCTCTACGGCGCGCAGGGCCGCAACTTCGTCAAGACGATGCTGCGCCTCGCCGCCACCCGCGACTTCCTGGACGTGGTCGACGACCAGGTCGGCCAGCCGACCTGGTCGCGGGACCTGGCGGTCCGGCTCGTCGAGCTCGCCGACTCCGCCGCCCCCGCCGGGATCTACCACGGCACGGCCTCGGGGCAGACCACGTGGCACGGGCTGGCGCAGGCGGTGTTCGAGCTGTGCGGGCTCGACCCCGCGCGGGTCCGGCGGACGACCAGCGCGGCCTACGTGACGCCGGCCGCGCGGCCCTCGTACAGCGTCCTCGGCCACGACCGGTGGGCCGTCGCGGGGATGGCGCCGATGCGGGACTGGCATAGCATGCTGGCCGAGGCGCTGCGCGAGCCCGCGTTCGCGGCGGGCGTGGGCGCCGTCGGCAGTGGGGGTGCGGCGTGAAGCTCATCATCGTCACGGGCGTGACCGCCCTGGCGGTCCTCGCCTTCATGGTCGAGCTGCTGCGGCGGCGACAGCTGCAGGAGAAGTACGCGATCCTCTGGCTGGCCGTCAGCATCGTGATCCTGCCGATGGCGTTCTTCCCGCCCATCATCAACAACGTGGCCGAGGCGCTCGGCATCAAGTCCGGGGTGAGCCTCGTGCTCTTCCTCGGCATCGTGTTCCTGCTCATGGTCACGGTGCACCTCAGCTGGGAGGTGAGCCGCCTGGAGGAGGAGACCCGGACCCTGGCCGAGGACCTGGCCCTGCTGCGCAGCGAGCTCGGCCGCCCCCGCGAATCGTCCGCCGTGCCGGCCCCCCTGTCCCCGTCCTCGGACCTTCCCGCTGGGGCCTCTGATGATCAACGGTAAGAAGGTCCTGATCATCGTCCCGGCCTGGAACGAGGCCGGCTCCATCGCCGACGTCGTCGCCGAGGTCCGCGGCGAGCTGCCCGGCGTCGACATCATCGTGGTCGACGACGGCTCCTCCGACGACACCGCCGTGCGGGCCGCCTCGGCCGGCGCGATCGTGGCCCGGCTGCCGTTCAACCTGGGCGTCGGCGGGGCGATGCGCACCGGCTACCGGTATGCCCGCGACCACGGCTACGACGTCGCCATCCAGGTCGACGCCGACGGGCAGCACGACCCGCGGTACATCCCGAAGCTCGTCGACGCGCTCGACGAGCACGACCTGGTCATCGGCGCCCGGTTCGCGGGCGAGGGCGGCTACAGCGTCACCGGCCCGCGCAAGTGGGCGATGCGGATGCTCTCGGCGGTGCTGTCCCGGCTGGCCCGCACGAAGCTCAGCGACACCACGTCCGGGCACCGGGCCTGCAACCGCAAGCTGATCGAGTTCTTCGCCCACTGGTACCCGGCGGAGTACCTGGGCGACACGATCGAGGTCCTGGTCCGGGTCGCCCGCTCCGGCTACCGGATCACCCAGATCCCGGTGGCGATGCGCCCCCGGATGGCGGGCACCCCGAGCGCCTCGCCGATGAAGTCCACGATCTACCTGGGCCGCGCGGGCATCGTGCTGCTCCTGGCCCTGATCCGCACCTGACGTCGCCGCGTCCCGGCCGCCTGGCTCTGCAGTCTCTTCAGGCGGCCGGCTCGCCCGCTGCCGGGTTTCCCCGCCGCAGGCCTGCTGCCGTTCCTGCCGCAGGGTGCATTGCCGCCTGGTGTACCGCGGCCGGCTCCATCACTGTCGGCCGTGCTGCTGGCGGGTGTACCGCGCCACCGGGTTCTCCGCGGCTGCCGAGGTTCGGCGGCCGGCGGGTTTCCGCCGCAGGCGGGGTTCCGCCGCAGGCGGGGTTCCGCCGCAGGCGGGGTTCCGCCGCAGGCGGGGTTCCGCCGCAGGCGGGCTTACGCGGCCGGGCGCAGCTGAGTCAGGGCGCGCAGTGCGTCGGTGAGCGAGATCGGCCGGTCGTTGACCTCGGTGGCCAGGCACCATTCGACGTACTGCCGCATCAACGTCGACGGCTTCACGCCCTTGCTCTTCGCCACCGCGGCCAGGCGCTGCGCCACGTCCGACGGCAGGCGCATCGAGTAGACGGCCATGACCTCCGCGTCCGGCTTCGGTGGCAGCGCCGGCGTCGGCGCCCCCCGGTCGAACGTGAACTCCCCTGCCGCGACCGCCGCCACCATGGCGTCCATCTGCTGCTCGCTGAGCGGATCGGTGCTCATGCTGCGCTCGCCTCCCACTTCTCGAACTCGGCGAGCTCGTCAGGGGTCATGTCCCGCGCTCCGAGAATCCCCCAGCTGAACTGGCCTTCCTGCTTCACCACGACGATCAGCGCCCGGCCCGCCTCGGTCCGCGCCCAGATGCTGAGCGCCGGAATCCCCAACGCGAAGCCCGGCAGCGGCCGCCGCCGGTCGGCGTTCAGCGCCTCCAGCACCTCGACGTCGGTGATCCCGACCAGCGCCGCCAGCGTCGCCGGCCACCAGCGGTACGGCATGCCTCCAATGTACGACGCCCGTCAGACTTCCGTCCACGCCCCCACCCGTGGCGTCTCCGGCCGCCAGTTGATCGAATCGCGGATCCGGTCGTCCACGTAGCCGGATCCGCTACTCGATCAAGAACGCCGGTGCGGCATGTGCCCGGAACGACAACGCGCGAGCCTCCCGGAGGAGGCTCGCGCGGTGGTACGGCTGGACGTCGGCCGGTCAGGAGGTGGGCTTGTCCGTCTCCGTCTCCGTCTCCGGGGCGGGGCCGCTGGCGTTGTCGGCGGGGGTGCTCGGGGAGGCCGGCGGCTGGGGCTTGTCCTCCAGGCCCTCCTCGACCGACTCGGCCTTCGCCGGGTCGTCCAGGATGGCGGTGAGGGCGAGGCCCGTCAGCCGGCGGAACGTGCGGCCCGGGCGGTGCCGGTCCAGGACGGCGACCTCGAGCTGGTTGGCCGCCAGCTTCCTCGGCTGGCCGCCCTCGCCGCCGACGCTGCCGAGACCCTCGACCGCGAGCTTCAGGGCCTCAGCGAGCGTCTGGTCGGGCCGCAGGCGGGTTTTCACGGCGCCGGAGATGGTGTCGGACTGGCCGCCCATGGTGACGAGGCCGGGCTCGTCCTGGACGGAGCCGTCGTACGTGATGCGGTAGAGCTCGTCGCCGTCGGCGGTGGCGCCCACCTCGGCGACGCAGATCTCGACCTCGTACGGCTTCTGCTCCTGGGTGAAGATGGCGCCGAGGGTGCGGGCGTAGGCGTTGGCGACCTGGCGCCCGGTGACGTCGCGGCGGCCGTAGGAGTAGCCGTGCAGGTCGGCGAGCCGGACGCCGGCCGAGCGCAGGTTCTCGAACTCGGGATAGCGGCCGACGGCGGCGAAGCCGATCCTGTCGTAGATCTCGCTGACCTTGTGCAGGGCGGTCGACAGGTTCTCCGCGACGAAGAGGACGCCGCCCTCGTAGCTGAGCACCACGACGCTGCGACCGCGCGCGATGCCTTTGCGCGCGTATTCCGAGCGATCCCGCATGATCTGCTCGGGCGAGGCGTAGAACTGCATGGCCACGGGGCGGGTTCTCCTTCTGACGTGGGAGCTGGCTGACGGGGGCGGGGGGACGGAGGGCTCAGACGCCCGGGTTGTCGGCGCGCTCGGCGATGACGGCCTCGGCGACCGCGCGGGTCTCCTCGTCGGTGAGCCGGTGGGTGCCCTCGACGGTGGCCGTCATGATGACCGGGAAGATGCCGCGCAGCAGGTCGGGGCCGCCGGTCGCGGTGTCGTCGTCGGCGGCGTCGTAGAGCGCCTCGACGGCGATCTTCACGGCCTCGGCGGTGGTGATGCCGGGCTTGTACCGCTTCTTCATCGACGACTTCGCGAACAGCGAACCCGAGCCGATCGAGTCGTAGCCGCGCTCCTCGTAGACGCCGCCGGCGACGTCGAAGCTGAAGATGCGCCCGGCCTTGTCGACGGACTTGGCGTCGACGTCGAACCCGGCGAACAGCGGCACCACGGCCAGGCCCTGCATCGCGGCGCCCAGGTTGTTGCGGACCATGGTGGCGAGGCGGTTGGCCTTGCCCTCCAGCGAGAGCATCGAGCTCTCGATCTTCTCGTAGTGCTCCAGCTCGACCTGGAACAGGCGCATCATCTCCAGGCCGAACCCGGCGGTGCCGGCCATGCCGACCAGCGAGTAGGCGTCGGCGGCGAAGACCTTCTCGATGTCGCGCTGGGCGATGAGGTTGCCCATCGTCGCGCGCCGGTCGCCGCCCATGAGCACACCGTCGGCACAGGTGATGGCGACGATCGTGGTCGCGTGCGCGCTCACGTCGGCGGCCATGCCGGGCGGCAGCGGCCGGCGACCCGGGAGCATCTCGGGCGCGACGGCCGACAGGAACTCGCTGAACGACGAGGTCCCCGCGGCGTGGAACGCGGCCGGCAGACGCCCAGAGTGGTCAAGACCCGTCGGCAACGGAGCTCCCTTCACAAGGATGATCGACTGTAGTTGACCAAACAATACGCCCGTCGGCCCGGATGCGTCCGGACCGACGGGGCCTTCTCAGTGACGGCTACTGGCCGCCCTTTTGCACGTATCCGCGGACGAACTCTTCGGCGTTCTCCTCGAGCACCGAGTCGATCTCGTCGAGGAGGTCGTCGACGTCCTCGCCAAGCTGCTCGACCCGCTCGGCTGTCTCAGGGTTGACCTCGGGCGCGGCGACGTCCTCTTCCTCGTCGCGCCGCGACTTACCGGATTGGGACTGCCCGCCCGTATCCCTCGTCGCCATGTCTCATCCTCCTCGGGGGACCACCAAACAACCGCTGCATCGAACTTACCCGGAAGTGATCGCTTCGAGCAGATCCTTCGCGCTCGGGCATTTGTCGAACAGTGCACCAACGTGCTTCTTGGTCCCTCGTTCGGGCTCCATCATCGGCACCCGCACCAGCGACTCCCTGCCCACGTCGAAGATGACGGAGTCCCAGCTCGCCGCAACCACCTCGGCGGGGTATTTCGCCAGGCACCGGCCGCGGAAGTAGGCCCGGGTGTCGTCCGGCGGCTCGACGATCGCGCGCTGGATCTCGTCCTCGGTGAACAGCGTCTGCATCGACCCGCGGGCGACCAGCCGGTGATAGAGGCCCTTCTCCGCGCGGACGTCGGAATACTGCAGGTCGACCAGCTGCAGCTTGTGCGAGGACCAGCCCAGCGACTCGCGCTCGCGGTAGCCCTCCAGGAGGCGGAGCTTGGCGACCCAGTCGAGCTCGCCGGCGCACAGCATCGGGTCGCGGCCGAGCCGGTCCAGCACGCTCTCCCAGCGCTCGAGCACGTCGGCGGTCTGCTCGTCGACATCGGACCCCTGCCGGGAGTCCACGTAGGCGCGGGCCCGCTCATAGAACGCCCACTGGATGTCCAGCGCGCTCAGCCGCCGGCCGTCGCGCATACGGATCAGGTGCTTCAGCGACGGGTCGTGGCTGACCGCCTTGAGCTCGGTCACCGGGTCGGCGATGCCGAGGTCGCCCGGCAGCGCCTTGTCCTCGATCATCGCCAGGATGAGCGACGTCGTGCCGACCTTGAGGTAGGTGGAGATCTCCGACAGGTTGGCGTCGCCGATGATGACGTGCAGCCGCCGGTACTTGTCGGCGTCGGAGTGCGGCTCGTCGCGGGTGTTGATGATCGGCCGCTTCAGCGTGGTCTCCAGGCCGACCTCGACCTCGAAGAAGTCGGCCCGCTGGGAGATCTGGAAGCCGGGGCCGGACCCGTCCTGCCCGATGCCGACCCGGCCCGCCCCGCACACGATCTGCCGGGTGACGAAGAACGGGGTGAGGTGCATGACGATGTCGGCGAACGGGGTCTGCCGCCGCATGAGGTAGTTCTCATGCGTGCCGTAGCTGGCGCCCTTGTTGTCGGTGTTGTTCTTGTACAGATGGATCGGCAGCGTCCCCGGGATCGTGGCCGCGCGGCGGGACGCCTCGGCCATCACCCGCTCGCCGGCCTTGTCCCACAGCACGATGTCACGCGGGTTGGTGCACTCGGGCGTGGAGTATTCGGGGTGCGCGTGGTCCACGTAGAGCCGCGCACCATTGGTCAGTATCACGTTGGCCAGGCCGAGGTCCTCGTCCGCGAGGGCCTCCGCCGGGTCGTAGAGGGCACCCGAGTAGGTGAACCCGCGTGCGTCGCGCAGCGGGGACTCCTCCTCGTAGTCCCACCGGGCCCGGCCGCCCTTCGTGAGCTCGGGTCGTGCGCCATAAGCGTTGACCACCTGGGATGACGTCACCATCGGGTTGGCTCCCGGCTGGCCGGGCACCGACACGCCGTATTCGACCTCAGTGCCCATCACGCGCCGCACACTCATGCCCACAACCCTAGTCGCAAGGTACGACAGTCTGCCTCCACCGCGGCGCGCCAGGTTTGCATGATGTCCGATTGTTGTGAAGCCGTCGCCGCCCGTAACATCCACGGATGCGAATCTTGGTCGCCTTCGAGGGTGCAGGCGCGGGTGAGGCGCCCCTGTCATGGGGGCAGCGGGACATCTGGGCGTCGATGACCAGGTTCGGCGAGCAGCTGCCGCTCGGCGGGGTGACGCCGCTGCCCCCTGGCCGGTCCGTCGAGGACGTCGCGGCCGAGCTGCGGTACCTCATGGGCCGCTACCAGGTGCTGCGCACGCGGCTGCGGTTCGCCGGCGACGGGACGCCCCGGCAGGTCGTCGCGGCCGGCGGCACCGCCACGCTGGAGGTCCTGGACACCGAGGCCGACGCCGAGGCCGAGGCGGGCCGGATGCTCGACCGGTTCCGCCACGAACCCGTCGACTTCACCAGCGACTGGCCGATCCGGATGGGTGTCGTGCGCCATGCCGGCCGCCTCACCCACCTGTGCGCCGTGATCTGGCACATCGCGATGGACCGCTCCGGGGCCGCGGTGATGCTGCGGGAGGTCGCCGCGAGGGTCCAGGAGCCCGTCAGCGGCATGCAGCCCCTCGAACAGGCCGGCTGGCAGGCGTCGGACGCCGGCGCGCGGCAGAGCCGCAGCGCGCTGCGGCACTGGGAGCGGGTCCTGCGCGCGATGCCGCCGCCGTGGCCCCGCTCGTCCCGGCGGCGGGAGCGGCCCCGGCACTGGAAGGGCCGCCTGGTCTCCCCCGCGATCCCCCTCGCCACGCGGGTCCTCGCGGACCGGACCGGCGCGGACCCCTCCACCACGCTGCTCGCCGGGTTCGCGGTCGCGGTGCGCCGCTGCGCGGGCGTCGACCCGGTGCCGGTGCTGCTGGTGACCAGCAACCGCTTCCGCCCCGGGCTGGCGGACGTGGTCGCGCCGGTCGCCCAGCCGGGGCTGTGCCTCGTCGACGTCGCCGACGCCACGTTCGAGCAGGTCGTGGCGGGCGCCCAGCGAGCGGCCACGACCGCCTACAAGCACGCGTACTACGACACGGCGTCGAAGGAGTCCCTGGTCGCGCGGATCGCGGCGGAGCGCGGCCCGCAGTTCCGGGTCGACTTCCACCTCAACGACCGCCGCGGCCCCGTCCCGCCGCCGGCGCGGGGCTCGCTGCGGGAGGCCGTGACCCGCCGGACCCTCGACTGGACGCCGTTCAAGGACACCCCGTCGAGCCGCCTGTTCGTGCACGCCGACGACGCCGGCCCGGCCACCGCGCTCACCTGCTACGCCGACACCCACCACCTCTCCCTGGCGGAGGCGTCCACGGTACTGACAACCCTCGAGACCGTCCTGACCGACGCCGCGCTCCAAGCCATAGGCTGACCAGGGTTGCCTCTCGTCGGCGGCGGCGTCGCCGGTACTGACGCCCCGCTCTCTCACACGGGCGCTGCGAGCCGCCGGCTGGGCAGCGGGTTGACCACGACCTCCCAGCAGCGGAGGCGTCGCCGGTACTGACGGCCGTCCTGACCGGCGGGGTGCTGCAAGCGGCCGGCTGGGCAGTGGTTGCCCGCGGTCTCTCCGGCGGCGATGGCCGTCATCGGCGCAGACGACCCAGCAGGCCCTTCCTGACCGGCACAGCGCTGCGAGCCGCCAGCTGAGCAGCGGTCGTCCACCGGCTTTCGGCGGCGAGAGCGTCGCCGGCGCAGACGACCCCGCGGGCCGTCCAGACCGACACGGCTCTACGCGCCACCGACCGACCTGCCGTCGCCCGCGGCCACCCGGCGGCGAGGGCGTCGCTGACACGGGTAACCCCGCAGGCGTCCTGACCGACGGGGTGCTGGGGGCGGTCGGCTGGGCGGTGGTTGTTCGCGGCCGGGACGGTCGCGTCGCGGCCTTGGCCGGGGCGGGGGGGGGGGGGGCCCCCCCCCCCCCCCCGGGGGGGCGACAAAAAACCGGCGGGGGCGGGGGGGCCCCCACGCCCCACCCCGGGCA